>JADGDT010000187.1 GCA_016744755.1 Ichthyobacteriaceae bacterium
TGCTAACTGCTAACTGCTAACTGTTTACAAATAAATCATAGCCTGTACTGTAATGGTGTTTTTTATATTTTCACCAAAAGTATCATTTTTGAACTCAATGGAAATTTTAGAATTATGACCACTCAAGTACAAGTTTGCTCCAATACCTAAAACATTTTTATCGTCATCAACAGCATTATAAGAATTATGAGCATACGAAACATAAGGTTGGAAACGTGGTTTTGTAACATCACCACCAAACAAATACCCAATATGAGAGTAAATCATATTTCCAGTACCGTAAGCACTGTACAAATAATTCTTTCCGTAATCATTGCTTTGGAAAGTAGCGTATGCAGTAATTGCATCATTATTTCCTAGTAAAGGAGCTTCGTAATAAGTATCAATAGCAACTATTAGCACATCTTGTCCTACAAAGTACTCATTTACATCATCATAAATTACACTCCCTGATGGATGGTAGAAGAATCCTCCACCGATATTCAGAATACGTTTGCTACCTAAATAAGTTCCTACTTTGTAAGGCAAGAAATTAGATTCTTGATCTAGAACATTATATTCAAAATATCCTGCATAGTTAAACCCTGAATCTTTAGATCCCAATAACCTTTTACCTCCATAAATTGCTTGGTTAGTTAAAGAATCTACTCTGTTATCTAATCCATTTGTAATAGCATCATTTATAGCAACCCTATATTGTAGTTTGCCAAAATTACCTTTAGCAAAAACACCTAAATGATTTGCAAACTGATCTGATAATCCAATTGTAGACCACGATTGACGGTTGTTGTCGAGAGTAAGCATATTCAGCGAACTTTGATTATTCAATCTAGAAATACCGTTGAAATAGTGTAATCCAGTACCAACCGTATGATTTTTGTAAATATTGTACTGTACCCATGCACTATGCATGAAAATCTGAGAAGCACTTTCTTTTCCTAGTGGATCCATATTATTGGCAGAAAGATTGTTCATGCCAAAGTGAGTAAGAATTAAAAATTTATCAGTAATCTGAGAATACATCAAAACTCTAGCTCTTTTTAATTTTAAACTTGTACTGTTTACATTTTCAGCTGCATCAAAATCATAGTTGGCCTGACCTTGAACCCACGAAATAATTCTGAAATATTTAGATCCATCATCATTAAGTTTAACTCTCATGCCCCCATTGTAATCAGGAGATCCTTGTGCTTTTATATTTGAAATAGTCAAACTTAAAATAACAGATAACAGTATAAATTTTTTCATTCTATTGTTTTGTAAAACATTACACACTCACCTAAGTGTAAAACAGAAATTTTCTTGAAATTCCGTGCAAAATTACTAATATTGAAGTAATGTATTCGTAAGTTTTAAGATGTATTTTGTCATGTTTTAATGGTGTGTTTTGCTTGTGTATATTTTTTAAAAAAATTAATAAGCTATTTTTTTTGATATGAGATTCTTTTTATTAGTTTTTTTGTATAAATATGAAATTGTATATTTTAGTATTAAAGATGTATTTGATTTCTATTTGAAATATAAAATAAGGTTTTATGTGATTTTTGTAAACAGTTTTATTAAATTATGCTTGATAATTGGTATTTAATTTTATTTTTTACATTTTCGCACTATCAATTAATGACTAGTTCATGTTTTCGAACTAAAAAAGATACTAATTAACATAAGAAAAATATAGAATATATGTGCGGAATAGTTGGAGCTTTTGATTTAAAAGTATCATCGAAAGATTTAAGACCTCAGGTATTAAAAATGTCTAAGAAAATTCGTCACCGTGGCCCAGATTGGTCAGGAGTTTATAGCGACGATAAAGCAATAATATCTCATGAGCGTTTGGCAATTGTCGATCCTCAATCGGGAGGTCAGCCATTGTACAGCAACGATGGAGATTTAGTACTTGCCGTAAATGGTGAAATTTATAACCACGTAGAATTAAAGAAAGAATTAAAACAACCTTACGAGTTTCAAACTCTATCAGATTGTGAGATTATCCTTCCTCTTTATCAAGAAAAAGGATTAGATTTTATTGATGACTTAAATGGAATTTTTGCATTTACTCTTTACAATAAAGTAACTGGAGAATTTCTAATTGCTCGCGATCACATGGGAATTATTCCTTTCTATATTGGTTGGGATAAAAAAGGTCAATTCTTTGTTTCTTCAGAGTTGAAAGCTCTAGAAGGAGTTTGTAGCAAAATTGAAGAATTCAAACCAGGTCATTACATGACTAGCGAAGAAGGTGTAATGAAGCAATGGTACAAAAGAGATTGGACCGATTACGAAAATATAAAAGACAACTCTACCGATATGGAAGAGTTGAAAAATGCACTAGAATCAGCAGTTCACCGTCAGTTAATGACAGATGTACCTTATGGGGTTTTACTTTCAGGAGGTTTAGATAGTTCTGTAATCTCTGCAATTGCAAAGAAATATGCTGCAAAGCGTATCGAAGAAAATGATAAAGGCGATGCGTGGTGGCCACAACTACACTCATTTGCTGTAGGTTTGGTTGGATCACCAGATTTAATTGCCGCTGCAAAAGTAGCTGAGCATATTGGTACAATTCACCACGAAGTACACTTTACTGTCCAGGAAGGATTAGATGCCATTCGCGATGTAATTTATCACCTAGAGACATACGATGTAACTACAATTAGAGCATCAACTCCTATGTATTTAATGGCTAGAGTTATTAAATCAATGGGTATTAAGATGGTGCTTTCTGGCGAAGGAGCTGATGAAATTTTTGGAGGGTATTTATACTTCCACAAAGCGCCTAACGCTAAAGAATTCCATAACGAACTTAATCGTAAGTTAGATAAACTTCATCTTTACGATTGTTTAAGAGCAAACAAATCTATGGCTGCTTGGGGTATTGAATCTCGTGTTCCATTCTTAGATAAAGAATTTTTAGATGTAGCAATGCGTATCAATCCAGACGATAAGTTAATTAAAGACGGACGTATCGAGAAATGGGTTATTCGTAAAGCATTCGAAGATTATTTACCTGCAGAAGTTGCATGGCGTCAGAAAGAACAATTTTCTGATGGAGTAGGTTATAGCTGGATAGATTCTCTTAAAGAAATGGTTGAAAAAACTGTTAGTCAAGAGCAGATGGATAACGCTAAATTCCGTTACCCAATTAACACTCCAATGAGCAAGGAAGAGTATTTCTATCGTACAATTTTCGAAGAGCACTTTCCTTCTGATACAGCTTCTAGATGTGTGCCATCAGTACCATCAATAGCATGTAGTACACCCGAAGCATTGGCTTGGGATACGTCTTTCCAAGGAAATGCTGATCCATCTGGTAGAGCTGTTGCAGCCGTACACGTAGAAGGATTAAACGTAGAAGTTTAGAAATTAACCCACCTATATATTTAAGAATGGCCTGCTGATTTTCAGTGGGCTTTCTTGTGCCTTTATCTGGCTATACACTTGTAGTTTTACTCCTTTTGTCTGTTCTCAATAATTGCCCAAGGGTCTTTGCTAAGGCAAAGCCATTGCGCAATTTTGTTCACTAGCCACAACTCGCAAAAGCTACCGTTTCTATCCAGGGCAAAACAATCACGATGTATTTGTGTCAGAAACAAAATTTCTCTGCGTACTTTATGCTTCTACTTTGTGTACTTTGCGGTTAACTATTTTTCACGCCTACAAAACAATTACAATTAATAACAAAATAATTATTTTTAGATATTATATTTGCCTTCGATAAAAATGAAAAACATGTCAATAGAAAAAGTTGTTTTAGTAAACGAAAAAGATGAAGTAGTAGGTTCTATGGAAAAAATAGAAGCTCATGAAAAAGCATTACTTCATCGTGCATTTTCGGTTTTTGTAATTAATAAAAACAACGAATTGATGTTGCAACGTAGAGCTTTAGGTAAATATCACTCTCCAGGATTGTGGACTAACACATGTTGTTCTCATCCACGAGTTAACGAAACATACGAAAATGGAGCCCACCGACGCTTAGTAGAAGAAATGGGTTTTGATTGCGATTTGAAAGATCTATTTTCATTCATTTACAAAGCACCTTTCGATAACGGACTTACCGAACATGAATTAGACCATGTTTTTGTAGGCTACTGCGAAACAGAACCTGTAATTAATACCGATGAAGTAGATTCTTGGAAATGGATAGCAATGGACGAGTTAAAAAAAGACATAAAAGATAACCCCGATAATTATACTGTTTGGTTTAAAATTATATTTGAGAAATTTGCCGAGCATTTTGATTA
>JADGDT010000055.1:0-16740 GCA_016744755.1 Ichthyobacteriaceae bacterium
ACAAAGGAAATTACGCTCAACATGACGAATATTCTAAATTATAAAATCCACACAAATGAGGATAGAACCATTAAAATAACAGTAGAACCATTATATTTAGTAATAAATTCAGTATCCACCACTTAACCATTAAATCATAAAAAACACTTATCTACTAAGCCAACAATATAATCTCAGAATATTCTCACTGTCATTTTATTCATAAATTAACTATATTAGTTTTGTGTAAAAAAGTAATTATATCCGGCAAATTGTTCTAAATTTGCACGCAATTAAAAAACACTTAATTGCATCATATGTCATATCAAAAAATAGTTGGAGAAGGACTTACATACGACGACGTATTACTAGTTCCTGCATATTCGCAAGTTTTGCCACGCGAGGTTTCTATAAAAACAAAATTCACAAGAAATATTTCTTTAAACACACCAGTTATATCAGCTGCTATGGATACTGTTACAGAATCCGATATGGCAATCGCTATGGCTCGTGAAGGTGGAATTGGTGTTATTCACAAAAACATGACAATTGAGCGCCAAGCTGAATTGATTCGTAAAGTGAAAAGATCAGAGTCAGGAATGATAATAGATCCTGTAACTCTTGGATTAGATGCAGTTGTAGGAGATGCTGAAGACCTAATGCACGAACACAAAATTGGAGGTATTCCTGTAATTGACGATAATGGGAAACTTGTTGGAATTGCAACAAACAGAGATTTACGTTTCGAAAAAGATATGTCTCGTCCTATTATTGAGGTTATGACATCTGAAAACCTTGTTACTACTTGCGTAGGGACATCACTTGGTCAGGCAGAGCAAATTCTACAAAAAAATAAAATTGAAAAATTACCAGTAGTAGACGATAACTATAATCTTGTTGGGTTAATTACTTTCCGAGATATTACTAAAGTTCAGGTTAAGCCAAATGCAAACAAAGATAGCTACGGTCGTTTACGTGTAGCTGCTGCACTTGGTGTTACTTTCGATTCGGTAGAGCGTGCAAAAGCTCTTGCAGCCGAAGGTGTTGATGCTGTAGTTATAGACACAGCTCACGGACATACAAAAGGAGTAGTAGAAATACTTAAAGCTGTTAAAGAAGCTGTGCCTGAGGTTGATGTGGTTGTTGGAAATATTGCTACTGCAGCTGCTGCCAAATATTTAGTAGAAGCAGGTGCCGATGCAGTTAAAGTAGGTATTGGTCCGGGATCTATTTGTACAACACGTATTGTTGCTGGTGTTGGTTATCCACAGCTTTCAGCAATTATGGAAGTTGGCGAAGCTCTTAAAGGAACTGGAGTTCCAGTTATTGCCGATGGAGGAATTCGTTACACAGGAGATATTCCTAAAGCAATTGCTGCCGGAGCAGATTCAGTTATGTTAGGTTCGCTTTTGGCAGGTACAAAGGAGGCACCAGGTACAACTATTATTTTCGAAGGACGTAAATTTAAATCTTACCGTGGCATGGGTTCTGTAGAGGCTATGCAAAAAGGATCTAAAGACAGATATTTCCAAGATGTAGAGGATGATATCAAAAAATTAGTACCAGAAGGGATTGTAGGTCGTGTTGCTTACAAAGGAGAGCTTAACGAGAGTATGCATCAGTTTATTGGTGGACTTCGTGCAGGTATGGGTTACTGTGGATCAGCTACTATAGATGATCTTAAAGAAGCACAATTCGTAAGAATCACCGGAGCAGGTATGGCAGAGTCACATCCACATGATATTACAATTACAAACGAAGCACCAAATTATTCAAGATAATTTTCTAGTCACACCCTCAGTATATTCTCAAAATAGCTTAGTTGAGGTATAACTTTTTTTAATATATATTTTATAAAGTCGACTTAGGTCGGCTTTTTTTATGTTTATTCTTTGGCTGGCATCCGGGCTATACGCTATAGTTTTTATTGGTAAATATTTTTGGCTAAAATTTTGATAAAAGATCTTCCGTTACTCTTCAGCTCTTTTATCAAAAGCCTCAATATATTTCTCCAAAAAAAGCTACCGCTTCTATCCCTGCCAGAAATATTATCATTTACATTTTAAAATGCTCCTTTATAAAAAAGTCTTAATATGTTTTTCCAAAAAGGCCACTTTTCAGAGAAGACTCAAAGGATATTATACATAAAAAAACATTTTGCTTTTATTAACTTATATTTATTGTTGATAATGATTTTATATTTATTGATAATTTGACTTAGTACTTATGTCCAAATATGTTATTCGCCCACGATTTAAATTGATGAGCAATCTTGATAAAAAGGTTGTTATAGATAAATTATTGAGTTTATCTGAAAATAATGGAATTGTTACTCAACTTGTTTCCAATAGAGTGAAACTCAGTATTCCACTTGATAAACAAGAATATTGGTCGCCAATTTTATCAATTAGTATTGAGGATTATAAAATCTCAAATGATTCTGAATTAAAATGTTTAATAGGTCCCAAAGAGAATGTGTGGCTAATGTTTGTATTTATTTATGGTATAGCAGCTATGACCTTTCTTTTTGGAGGAATTAAGAGTTTAAGCGAACTTAGTTTAGGAACTCATTCATCCTTGCTTTTAAGTATACCCGTTTCGTTAATCATGATTTTATTAACTTTTATAGCTGCCAAAATAGGGCAAAGAAAAGGTTATGATCAGATGATGTTTTTGATTGATTCTACATTAGAGGTACTTGAATTATCTGATTCAGAGAAAGAGAAAATACTTTCTTAATTATTTGTATAGGACACTTAAATTGCTTGTAAACTAAAGACCTAATGTTTTTAACGGAAAAGTTCTTATTTTTTTGGTCTCTACACTGATTTGTGTTGAAAACAAAAGAGTAGTAGAGTGAAATTAGACTATAAGATTAGAGTATTACATAGTAAATATAATAGGTACAGTAAACCTTTAAACCCTTAATCTTTTATTTTATTAAGGATATAATTTATTCAAATTTCCACAACATTCGTGGTAGCACCTATTTTTTTTACAACTTTTTATACAATTTACTGTCTAAGATCTTATGCTTTTTCATCCTGACAAATTATAAATATATTCCTAATATATTTCATTCTGATAAATGTCATCTTAACTAAGTGTGTTTTTTACACTTTTGTTATGTAATCTTTGTTACATTTGTAGTGTTACAATTTTAAAAACTAATATATTATGGATTTAACTACAGAATACTTAGGGAGAGCACTTAGGAACCCAATTATAGTTGGTAGTTGCAGTTTGACTTCAACATTATCAAATATTAAGAAACTTGAAGAATCAGGTGTGGGAGCTATTGTTTTACAAACATTGTTCGAAGATCAAATAGATATGGAGGATTTACAACTTCAGTGTGCAAACAAGCAGAAGTTTCCAGATTCTAGTAGTTATATCAGGAATTATGTAAATGACAATAGCGTAAATAATTATCTACAACTAATTAAAGATGCAAAGAGAGAAACTACAATTCCTATTTTTGCAAGTATCAACTGTAATCCTAATGATAATTGGTTGGAGCATGCAACGAAAATGGAACACGCAGGTATTGATGGGATTGAGTTAAACGTACTAATGTTACCATGCAATTTCGAAAAGTCTGGAGAGGAAAACGAAAAGTTGTATTTTGATGTGACGGAAAAAGCAAGAAAGAAACTTAATATTCCAATAGCGTTAAAATTAAGTAGTTATTCTGCTGGCTTGGCAAAGTTGGTAAATGAATTAAGTTGGACACAAAATATGGATTCTTTTGTGTTGTTCAACCGTTTCTACAAGCCGGATATAGATATAGATACATTAGAGATTAGAATTAAAAATTCTCTATCATCACCTTCTGATATTACAGATTCGTTGCGATGGGCTTTGCTTTTAAGCCGAAGAGTAAAAATTGATATTGTTGGTACAACAGGGATTCACACTGGTAGAGATGTAGTAAAACATCTTTTAGCAGGTTCTAAAGCAGTACAAATAGTTTCTGCTTTATATAAAAACGACTTTAGTTTTGTTACAAAAATGCTTTCTGAAATAGAAGAATGGATGGAGATCAAGAATTTTGATTCAATTAAAGATTACAGAGGCTTACTGCATGACAAGAAAATAGAGAAAAATAAGATGGAGCATGGACATGCCTATTAGAACTATAATTTCCTAAAATAATTTAAGCACCATTTTTAACAAATATTTTGGGTTTGATGCTTTTTCAAAAGTCGGCTTCGGTCGGCTTTTTTGTGAGTATACTATTTAGTTGAAACCTAATTAATACCTATCGCTTATCGTTATAATATCACAAATACAATATTGCAAAAAAAATAAAGTTATATCATTACGTAATATTAATAAATCTCTTATTTTTGTTGACTTTCAAAATAAAAAACATGAATAAAATATCTTTACTTTTAGTTGCTACTTTGGTTGGTATCAACTCTATTTTTGCACAAGACATTTCAAACAAAACACTTCTTACAATTAACGATCAAGAAGTTAAAGTGTCAGAATTTATCAATGTTTACGAGAAGAACTTAGATTTAGTTCAAGATCCAGAACAAAAGAAAATAGATAATTACTTACCTCTATTTATTTCTTATAAATCTAAATTAATGCAAGCTAGAGAACTTGGGCTTGACACTTTAGAAGTTTATACAAAAGAGCTTGCTGGTTACCGCAAGGATTTGGCAGATCCATATTTTAAAGATCCTAAAGAAGAGGAGAAGCTACTAAAAGAATCTTGGGAGAGATCAAGATACGAGCTTAAAGTTTCTCATATACTTCTGCAAATTAAAGAAGATGCATCGCCAGCTGACACATTAAAGAAATACAAGAAACTTATATCTATACGTAAAGAAATAGAATCTGGTAAAATTAGTTTTGCTGATGCTGCTAAAAAATATTCAGAAGGACCATCTAATGTAAAAGGTGGAGCACTAGGTTGGATGACAGTTTTTCAGATGGTTTATCCGTTCGAATCTGGAGCTTACAATACACCTGTGGGTAAAGTTAGTAAGCCAGTTCGTAGTTCTTTCGGGTATCACCTAATTGAGGTTAGCGAGAAGAGAGATTCAAAAGGAAAAGTACAAATTGCTCATATATTTATGAGGGCTGTACCAGGAGAAAAGAGTGATAGTATCAGTAAGGTAAATGAAGCTTTAATGGATACAATTTATTCTCAGATTGAAGGAGGGAAAGATTTTGCAGCATTGGCTCGTAGATATTCCGACGACAAACGTAGTGGAATGAACGGAGGAATGCTTCCAGTTTTAGGTTCAGGAAAACTAATGCCAAAGATGGATGAGCTAGCGTTTAGCCTAAACGAAGGTGAAGTTTCGAAACCGTTTACAACTAAATATGGGTGGCATATTCTAAAGGTTATTAAAAAATTCCCTGTAGCATCTTTCGAAGATTCTAAAGAAGAAATTTCAAAGAGTTTATCGAAAGATAATAGATCAAAGTATATTGAGAAATCAGTAATTAATCATTTGTACACTAAATACTCAATTAAGCAGAGTAATAAATTGTTTAAATCTATTCACAGCAAAATAGACACTTCATACTTAACGAATAATGCCAAAATGGATTTATCAAAAGTAAATGGGAATATATTAACAATTGAGAATAGAAGAATATCTGTAATTGACTACGTTAATTATTTGAAGAATAATAAAGTGAATCCTAAAAATAAGTATTCTCTAAAATATGTTCTAGAACAAAGGAGAAAGAAATTTGTGGACGCTGAGGTTTTAAGATACTACGATGAGAATTTAGAAAATGAGTTTCCAAAATTTAAAGATGTAATGACTAATTACCGCGAAGGTATTTTGATTTACAATCTTATGAATATGAAGATTTGGGATAAATCTTTTACTGATTCTACGGGTTTATCAAAGTATTACGATGAGCATAAAACAGAATATATGTGGCCTCAACGCGCTGACTTAGTTATTGCTAAATGTTTCAACGAGAAAGCGGCTAAAAAGGCTCTCAAATATATGAAACGTGGCAAAACTCAGGAATATATAGAGAGTAAAATAAACAAGGATTCTCAGGTAGGTATTACTTTCCAAACGGGGATAATTACTCCAGAGAATGATGTTCTGCCAGAAGGTTTTGTGTGGGAGGAAGGAGTATCAAAAATTTATAAGAAAAGCGATACAAATTACCTAGTTATTGATGTTAAGAAGTTTGTAGAACCAGAAGTAAAAACTCTAGAAGAAACTAAAAATAAAGCAAGAACAGATTATCAAGACTTTTTGGAACAGCAATGGAATAAAGAGTTGAAAAGTGATTATAGTGTTGTAATCAACTATGAAGTTATGAAAGCTATAAAAGATAAATATAAACAATAGTGATAAGATTTAAAATCTCAGCGTTTTTATTAGTAATTACTTCCATACTAATTTCGTGTAACAACACTGATGACTATAAGCAAGGAGATGTAGTTGCTAGAGTTGGAGAATCGTATTTGTATGAAGGAGATATCAATAAGCTTATAAAAGACGGCATGTCTCTATCTGATAGCGCATTAATTGTTGCTGGCTATATTGAAAGATGGGCAAGAAAAAAAGTTATTCTAAAAAAAGCTGAACTTAACTTGAGTGAAGATGAAGCTGATTTTAATAGGTTGATTGCAGAATACAGGGAAGGGTTAATAACTAGTGCTTATCGATTGAAATTGGTCTCTCAGTATCTCGATACTGTAATTACAAAAACGGAAATTAGAGATTTTTATGAAGGTAATGAAGCTAATTTTGTATTGAATAATGATTTGGTTATGCTCAAGTACGTTAATTTCCCTGCAAATATTTCAGAAAAGAGGAGCATTATTAAAATGATTAAGAGCGATGATTTAGAAGATTTTGATAAGCTAGAGGCTCTTTGTTATCAATTCTCAAGTAGGTTTTCAATTAGCGATTCTTCATGGTTGCCCCTGAATGATTTAAAAATGAAAATGCCCGAATTGAAAAAAATTAAAAAAAATCAACTATTAAAAAAAGGTAATTTTATTGAAATACAAGACTCTTTAAACCTATATTTGACGCGCATTTTAGATGTTAAAAAGAAAAAAGATATTGCACCCTTATCATTTGTAGATGAACGAATTCAAAATATTATTCTTAATAAAAGAAAACTAGAGTTGATCAGTAGCATAGAAAATCAATTGATGGAAGATGCGATAAAAAAGAGAGAGTTCGAAACGTATAAATAATGTTTCAACAACAAAATACAGGTAAACATGAACGTAAAAAATAGTTTAATATTAATAATTGCAATTCTTGGAGTAAATATATCTATGGCTCAAGAAAAGCATGTGGTTGATGGCATAGCTGCTGTTGTTGGTAAAAGTGTAATCCTAAATTCTGATATAGAAAAAGGGATTATGCAGTACAAAGCTCAGGGTGTTAGTATTTCTGACGGAATGGATTGCCAGATTTTCGAAGATTTGATGGTGGAAAAACTTTTAGTTCACCAGGCTGTTGTAGATTCTGTAGAAGTTTCTAATGATGAGGTTACAAGGAGTGTTGACCAGAGACTACAAATGCTAATACAAAGAGTTGGATCTATAGAAGAACTAGAAAATTTTTATAACAAAACGGAAGATGAACTTAAAGATGAAATGTTCGATATTCTTAAAGATCAGCTAATGGCTCAACGTATGCAACAGGAAATAATAATGAATGTTGATGTTACACCAGAAGAGGTAAGAACTTTCTTTAATAATATTCCAGAAGAAGACCTTCCACAATTTGGTACAGAAGTAATATTGGCACATATCGTTAAGAAACCTATTCTTAGTAAAGAGACTAAAGAAGCTACAATTGTAAAGCTAAACGATATAAGAACAGATATTCTCGAAAATGGGTCTAGTTTCAAAACTAAAGCCATTTTGTATTCCGAAGACCCAGGCTCATCGGGTAAAGGAGGTGCTTATTATGGAGTTAAGAAAGGACAGTTTGTAAAGCCTTTCGAAGAAGCTGCTTATAACTTACAAGAAGGAGAAATATCTCAACCTTTCGAAACAGAATTTGGGTTTCATATTGTTCAATTAATAAAAAGAAAAGGAGAACAATTAGACCTGAGACACATTCTTATTAAACCACTAATTAGACCAGAAGATTTACAAGAGACTCAAGCTACATTAGATTCAATCAAATCAAAAATAATTAAGGAAGAAATAACATTTTCTGAGGCAGCAAAAGAGTTTTCTGATGATGAGACTACTAAGTTTAACGATGGAATAATGATTAATCCACGTACACAAGAAGGACACTTTGAGCTTAATCAATTAGATAAAGATATTTATTTCAAAGTAGAAGGACTTGAAGTTGGAGATATAAGTGATGTTATATACAGAGAAACAGAAAGAGGAGAGAAAGAGTTTGTTATTGTAACTCTTTTAGAAAGAATAGCACCGCACACAGCAGATTTCTCTAAAGATTATCAGAAAATTAAGCAGATGGCTTTGGCAGAGAAAAAGAACAAAGTATCTGATCAATGGATAAAAGATCACGTTTCTAATGCCTACATCAGAATAGGAAAGAAATTTGACAGATGTGAATTTGACAATCCTTGGAGAGCAAATGCACAAGGATAAAAATCATTAATAAGTACGTAAAAAACTGCATATCTTAAATTAGATATGCAGTTTTTTTAGGAATAAACTTTAATGGATAGTTAAACTATATTGAAAACAATCAAACTATTCAGCTATAATTACTGAGTTTTCTCCAGAAAAGTTGTTAGAAACATATGAGTCAGCTTTGTTATCGTTGATCCAGTTGTTACCGTCAACAATATACTTGAACTGATACTCTTTACCTTTTTCAAGATTGATAGTAATCTTAAAATTACCATTCTTGAATTTTGTAAGAGGGCTTGCAGTTTTATTCCAATCGTTGAATTCTCCTACAATGTGTACTGTGTCTGCATTTTTTACCTCATTTTGTGTAAGTGTAAAAGTTGCTTTGCAAACATCTTTTGTCTTTAATAGTTGTTTTTTGAAACTCATATTTTTTTTATTTGTTTGATTTCGTGGCAAATATATTAAAAAATAATAGAAAGTGTACTTTTTACAATTAGTCTTGACAATTAGTTAACATTGAACTATGCAATTTATTGTCTATATTCAATAAATATGAGAAGGCTAATATGAAGCTATAGCTTACATATTTTGAATAATACATATTTTGTGATAATAATAACTAATTTACTGTAGAAAAATATTGAATATTTGTTTTAATTTGTAAAACTAAAAAATGGGTGATTTCTCCCCTAAGTAGGAATTAAAAAATTATATAAATCGAAAAAGTTCAATAACTATGAACGATATTAATAATTTAACTTCTGAGCAGGCTATTGCTTTAGAAGAGAAGCACGGAGCTCACAATTATCATCCATTACCTGTAGTGCTAAATAAAGGAGAAGGTGTGTATGTGTGGGATGTTGAAGGTAATAAATATTACGACTTTCTTTCGTCGTATTCAGCGGTAAATCAAGGTCATTGTCATCCTCGTATTGTAGGTAAATTAGTAGAGCAAGCACAAACACTTACACTTACTTCTCGTGCATTTTACAATAACACTTTAGGTATTTACGAAAAATTTGTCACGGAGTATTTTGGATTCGATAAAGTGCTTCCAATGAATACAGGTGCCGAGGCTGTAGAGACTGCTATTAAAATTTCTCGTAAGTGGGGTTACGAGAAGAAAGGTATTCCTGCTAACCAAGCTAAGATTGTTGTTTGTGAAAATAACTTTCACGGTCGTACTGTAACTATTATATCGGCATCTAACGATCCAGTAGCAACAAATGGATTTGGTCCTTTTACACCAGGTTTGGTTTCTATACCTTATAACGATATTTCGGCATTAGAGAATGTTTTACAAGACGAAAATGTAGCTGCATTTTTAGTTGAGCCAATTCAAGGCGAAGCAGGAGTTTATGTGCCTGCCGACGATTATATTCAGAAAGCATACGATTTGTGTAAATCTAAAAATGTACTTTTTGTAGCTGATGAAGTTCAGACAGGTATAGCAAGAACAGGTAAGATGTTGGCTGTAGATCACAGTAATGTTAAACCTGATATGTTGATATTAGGAAAAGCTATCTCTGGAGGAACTATGCCCGTATCTGCTGTTTTAGCTAATGACGAAATAATGAGTGTGATGACACCAGGAGTTCACGGTTCTACATTCGGAGGTAATCCTATAGCTAATGTTGTAGCTATGGAAGCTCTTAAGGTAGTGAAGGATGAAGGACTCGAAGAAAACGCTCAAATTCTAGGTGAACTTTTTAGATCAGAGATAGAAAAAATGATTTCTAAATACGACCTTATTTCATTAGTAAGAGGTAAAGGATTGTTGAATGCTATTGTTATAAACGATGAAGAGGAGAGTTCTACAGCTTGGAATATTTGTATGAAGTTGAAGGAAAATGGTTTGTTGGCAAAACCTACACATGGCAATATTATTCGTTTTGCACCACCTTTGGTTATGACAAAAGATGAACTTATGGAATGTGTTGAAATTATTGATAAAACAATTTCAGAATACTCAGTTTAGATTTAATTATTCAGCAATACCAATTACATTTCTAAACGCTCATTTAAGCTTAAAGTATTTTATAATTATACGATTTATAAAAATTGAGCATAGCCGTAGCTATATGAATATTTTTCTAAAGAAATAGAATTAAAAAAGACAAAAAGATTATTGGGCATTTTGATGTGTTATTGGTATAAGATACAGATTCAATTTAAACTATTCCGCAGAAATAATAAAGGCTATTAATATTGGGTATATCAAATATTAATAGCCTTCTTTTTTTGTTTAGATAAAAACCTATATTTCTTCAACCATAAGTTTTAAAAAATCAGTAGTTGTAACTATGCCAACCACCTTATCGTCTTCTACAACAGGTAGAGAGTGGAATCTTCTATTTAATAACACAAATATAGCATCTTCAATTGGTGAATTAGGAGAGATAAAAATAGGCTTATGACGCATTACATCTTTTACTGTAAGCATATTTACTATGGCATCATCAACAGTTGCTTGGTCGTCTCCATAGGTGTCACCAAAACTTACTCTTAGTAAATCGTGATTACTTAGTATTCCTACCAGCTCCTCTCCATTTACAACGATAATATGACGAATTTGATTTTTTTCAAATATTTGACGTGCACTATCTAAACTTTCAGTTTCTTTAATTGTTATCAACTGAGTAGTCATTACATTTTTAATTAATAGATCTTTTGTCATGACATTTTATTTTAGTGTTATTAACTCAAATTTACGAATTAAAATTGTTCTAAGCGTTCTTAAAATGAGAATGTTATAACAAAATATAGGAAGATTATATTAAAGAAGAATGTTTAATATAATCTGTAATTTTATTTATACCTGTAAAGCTCATGTTTATACTAGTAGTTATACTCTATATTTGATTTTTTATCGGTCAATAGTCATAGTGAATATATGTTTATTTATGTGCACTCTTTAAATGAGTGAAAAAAGATTATTGTGATGTTTGAATTCATCAAAAAATTTATATCTTTGCACACCGCAAAACGAAGGTAACTGTATGCTATTGACCTACGATCGTGACCACAGGTCATTCAATTATTTAAGGTTTGCCAATTTATTGAAAACAATAAGAATAAAAAGATTATAAAGATGTCAAGAGTTTGTGAGCTTACTGGTAAGAAAGCGATGGTTGGAAACAACGTATCGCACGCTATGAACAAATCAAAAAGAAAGTTCAATGCAAATTTGATCAAAAAACGTTTCTACTTACCTGAAGAAGATAAGTGGATTACGTTGAAAGTATCAACTTACGCCTTAAAGAACATTAATAAGAAAGGAATTTCTGCTGTTGTTAAAGACGCAAGAAAAAACGGTTTCTTAAAAAAATAATTTAGTCGGGAGATTAAATAAAATCATTAGAGATGGCAAAGAAAGGAAACAGAGTACAAGTTATCTTAGAATGTACAGAGCATAAGACTTCGGGTAAGCCTGGAACTTCTCGTTACATTACTACTAAGAACAAAAAGAATACTCCAGATCGTATGGAGATTAAAAAGTTTAATCCTATTTTAAAAAGGATGACTGTTCATAAAGAAATTAAATAGTTTGAATCATGGCAAAGAAATCCGTAGCATCATTACAAACAGGAACTAAAAAGTTAACTAAAGCAATCAGAATGGAGAAATCTCCTAAGACTGGTGCTTATGTGTTTGTTGAAAGCGTAATGGCTGGAGACCAAGTAAACGAATTCCTTAAAGGAAAATAATTTACGATTCAGTCTAAGAAATTTATAGAGCTGTTCTCAAAAGAGAATAGCTCTTTTTTTGTGCAATAATTTTAAAGTTATTAATGCACCATCTCCAGCTATCCGTTTGTAGTTTCACTTGCTATAAACTGTGTGCAATATATTTGAAGTGTCTTCGCTTTGGCTCAGGCACTACATTATTTATTAACCAAATTATGCATTAACACTATAACTTGTATTTATTGAAAGTGTAAATAAAGTTTATAAACTTTGTAAGTACTTAGTTGTAATTCTTTTTATATATTTGGATACTAGTACAATTAATAAAGTTACATGCACAACAAAACTCTCATAAAAAGCTATCGTTGCTTATTTGAATGCAGGATGTTCTACTTCTAGCCTGTTGAGAGTTACCGAATGTTTCTTCATTTGGTAAAACCATTATATCTACATTTTTTCAATTTAAAAATATATAGTTGTAGCGTTTAATACTTCAATATATTTACGTTTATATAATATTGTTATGCAATCAATTAAAGAAATTACAGGTAAAACTGAAAATAATACTGTAGCCGAAAGAGAGGCAAAAGCTCAAGGTAACTTCTATAAACCATTGGAAGAAAAGTCAATTGGTCCGGGAATGAATGAAAGAATTCAGCGTTTACGAAAACTTAGTTTTGATGCTGAACCGAGTATCTCTATAGAGAGAGCTTTACATCAAACTGAATTTTATAATAATAACTACGGAAAACATTCTATCCCTGTTTTGCGTGCATTAACTTTTTTAGATCATTGCAAAAGGAAGACTTTGTATTTGGGCGATGATGAATTAATTGTAGGAGAAAGAGGCCCTTCCCCAAAAGCTGTTCCAACATTTCCAGAACTCACTTGCCATAGTGTTGAAGATTTACATGTATTAAATACTCGCGACCAACAGAGATACTCAGTTGCTCAAAAAGATATTGATACCTATGAGAAAGAAGTAATTCCTTACTGGGAAGGACGTACTCAACGCGAAAGAATTTTTAGCCACGTTCCAGAGGAATGGTCTAGAGCTTACGAAGCAGGTTTGTTTACTGAGTTTATGGAGCAAAGAGCTCCAGGCCACACAGTTCTAGATGGTAAAATATATAAAAAAGGAATGCTTGATTTCAAAAAAGACATCAAAGCTCACCTCGATAGATTAGATTACTTAAATGATGAAGAAGCTACGGATAAAGCAGAGGAATTGAAAGCAATGGATATTTCGTGTGATGCAGCAATAATATTTGCCGAACGTCATGCCGATTTAGCCGAAGAAATGGCAAAAGTTGAAAAAGATAGCAAGCGAAAAGAAGAGCTTCTTAAAATTGCAGAAGTTTGTAGATGGGTTCCTGCAAATGCTCCTCGTAACCTTTGGGAAGCAGTGCAAATGTATTGGTTTGTTCACCTTGGTACTATTACCGAACTTAATGGTTGGGATGCTATGAACCCTGGTCATTTCGATCAGCACCTAACTCCATTTTACGAGAAAGAAATTGAAGTAGGAGATATTACTAGAGATGAAGCAAAAGAATTAATTAGTTGTATTTGGATAAAAATAAATAATCAAACAGCACCTCCAAAAGTGGGGATTACTGCCAAAGAAAGTGGAACCTACAACGATTTTACAAATATAAATATTGGAGGATTAAAATCTGATGGATCAGACGGAACTAGCGAAGTATCTTTCATAATGCTAGAAGTAGTCGAAGGATTACATCTTCTTCAGCCAGGAACATCAGTACATATCAGTCAGAAAACACCAAATAGGTTTTTAAATTCATCATCCAAAGTTATTCGTCAAGGGCATGGTTACCCATCGGTGTTTAATCCTGAGACTTACATTATGGAAATGGTAAGTATGGGAAAAACACTAACCGACGCTAGGGAAGGTGGATGTAGTGGATGTATCGAGGTTGGAGCATTCGGAAAAGAAGCCTTTTTATTGACAGGTTATCTTAACGTTCCAAAGATATTTGAAGTAACACTTAATAATGGTATAGATCCCGTTACAGGTAAAGTAGCAGGTATTGAAACAGGTGATCCGAGAAAATTTAATACTTATCAAGAATTATATGATGCTTTCCTGAAACAGCTAAACTTTGTTGTTGACCAAAAAATTAGAGTTAGTAATTATATTGATAGGATGTTCGCTAAATATGCTCCAGCTCCATTCTTATCGGTAGTTATAGATGATTGTATTTCTAAAGGAAGAGATTATTACAACGGAGGGCCTCGTTATAACACAAACTATATTCAGTGTACAGGTTTGGCAACTGTAACCGATAGTTTATCTACTCTTAAAAAACATGTTTTTGAGGATGGATCAATGTCAATGGATAGAATATTAACTGCCATTAGTAATAATTTTGAAGGAGATGAAATTATGCGCCAAACAATTGTAAACCGTACACCTTTTTTTGGTAATGATGATGATTACGCCGATAGTATTGCTCTTCAGGTGTACGATGATTTACTCGAAGCAATTGACGGCAAACCAAACACTAAGGGCGAATCTTTCCACTTGAATATGCTTTCTACAACTTGCCATATTTATTTCGGTAAAGTTATGGGTGCTACGCCAAATGGGCGTTTAGCCCAAAAATCTATATCCGATGGTACCTCACCATCGCACGGATGCGATGTTAATGGACCTTCGGCGGTAATTAGATCTCTTACTAAATTAGATCATACTCGATCAGGGGGAACTTTGCTTAACCAACGCTTTTTGCCAAGTTTACTTAAAAGAGACGAAGATGTTGAAAAGTTAGGTAAGCTAATAAGATCTTATTTCACAATGGGAGGACATCATATTCAATTCAATATTGTTGATACAGCTACACTAAAAGCCGCTCAGAAAAACCCTGAAGATTACAAAGATTTACTTGTACGTATGGCAGGTTATAGTGATTATTTTAACGATATGAACGAAGATCTGCAACAGGAAGTTATTGACCGAACTGAGAATGAGTCATTTTAATATTAGGATATAATTTTACTCTTATTTGTGTGCATTTTATAATATATAATCACCATCATATTGAGATATAAGTTTTTTAAACTAAAGCTTCAAAGAGTTAATAAAGAGTGACTCTTTGCAAACTTTTCGCTTTCTTTTTTTAGTAGTATTTGCGTGAAAATCACAGTATATTTCACGCAAAGTACTTCCGCAAATGAAACGCAAAGAAACAAGTTGTAATGAGTATGATTTCTTATTTTTTATCCGATTACAATTATTCACCAATGAATACAAGCTTGATTTTTGATGTTAAACGATATGCCATTAACGATGGTCCTGGAATACGTATAACTATTTTTTTAAAGGGATGCCCTCTTTCTTGTAAATGGTGCCACAACCCTGAAAGTATATCTTCAAATATTCAGAAACTGTATAATAATAGCAAATGTATTGGTTGCGAGCAATGTGCTAATGCTTGCGAACAAGATGCGTGTACTCTAACTCCAAACGGAATTGTAACTGATCCGGAACTTTGTGTTTTGTGTGGTAAATGTGCTGAGGTTTGTCCAACAAAAGCCACAGAAATGTCAGGAGAAGAAATGACTGTTGGACATATTATGAAATTGATAAAAAAGGAAACTTTATTGATGGATCAATCAGAAGGAGGTGTTACATTTTCTGGAGGCGAACCATTACTTCATCACGAATTCTTAAATGAAATTTTAGACGAGTGCATCAAGGAAGAGATACATACTTGTATTGATACAACTGGATTTACTAAAAAAGATATTTTATTGAAGGTAGCATCTAAAGCAAACTATTTTCTATACGACTTAAAACACATGGATAGCGATATTCACAAAGAATTTACGGGAGTACCAAATGAAAAAATATTAGAAAACCTTAAAGCTTTAGCCGAAATAGGAACTAAAATGAATATCCGTATCCCTTTGATTAAAGGTGTAAATGACGATGATACAAATATTCATAAATCAGCAAAATTTATTTCAGAATTGGATGGAGAGTCTAAAAAGGTAAATATTCTTCCATATCACAGTATCGCTATAAAAAAGTATGAGAAATTAGGGCAATATTACAATCCGGGAACTATGGATGTGCCAGATGAAATTAGACTACAGCAAGTATTAAATATTTTTGAAGAATATGGTATTAGTGCCATAGTTGGAGGTTAGTTTTATTATTTATTAGATTGTATTACCTTTCAAAGGATATTCGTTGTTGAGTATCCTTTTTTTTATATCTTTGACCAAGTGGTCAGTTAAAAAATAAGCAATTAAAATTTATAATGAATAAACTCTACTTAACCTTAATATCTATTTTTCTAATTTCAAATGTATTTGCTCAAGATAGCTTTATGATGAAAGGCTATGTTAAAGGTATGTCGGCAATGCAAAGCTATAGCGAAGGAGATATGATTATTGAAAATACTCTACACAATAGGTTTGATGTTGATTGGTATATAAACGACAATTTCACCTTTACAGCTGGGTTGCGAAATAGAG
>JADGDT010000055.1:16840-21112 GCA_016744755.1 Ichthyobacteriaceae bacterium
CCAACAAAATTTGCTGTTTTCGCAAGTGCAGCCTACGATGTTACACCATTGTTTAGAGCAATGCTTTCGGGAATGTACGGCCCAACTGGTAATTTTATTTATGTAGGACCAACTATTACATATTCTATGTCCGATGTTATGGAACTAGCAGTTATTGGTCAGTATTTTGCTATGGACAAAGTTGCTAGTGCTTTAGCGAGTGAAGGAAGCTCGATTTTTATAAGACTTAAGTGGGCTTTCTAAATCTTTAATGGATAATATTAATCGACATTTCGACTGGAGCTTGCGTATTTAACTATTGGCATACAGGATTGATAAATCGATTCTTCTACTTACGATATGAACGTAAATTTAAATTAGTAATTAAATTGGTTCTACCACGAATGTTGTGGAATAATCGTCACCTTGAGGCTTAAGTTTTTTTCGAAAAAAACTCCAATGAGCGGATGACAATTTGAGTCTCGCAAAGTCGCAAAGAAAAAATAAGTGTTGTCATAGGTAGCGGATAATTACTTAACCACAAAGAAACTCAAAGTAGTGCACAAAGGAGCACAAAGAATTTTCTTAGTGAACTTAGTGAACTTAGTGCCTAACTTAGTGTCCTTCGTGGTTAAATATGAGGTTGTCATAGGTAGCGTAGCCAAAGCGAAGTCGAAAAGCCTGTACTGAGCGTAGCCGAATGTAGTCTATTACAAAATAGCTTACATGATGTCATCACTATTGCTATAGATATTTCGACTATATTTTCTTTTGTTCCCCATTCGGCTTCGCTCAGGGCAGGCAACAAAGGAAATTATGGGTTCGGCTCTGGTTCGGCTCCGCTCATCAACCACGCTCACCAACCACGTTCAACATAACGGATATTCTAAATTAGAAAATCCACACAAATAAAGGTATAACCATTAAATTAATATTATAATCTAATAATTAAGAAACATGAAATATTTAGCACTTATTTTAGGAACTGCATTGATGTTGTCTTCTTGTGATAATAATAAAACCAACAAAAAAGTATCAAAAGAATTAATCCCAATGCTAGAGAAAGTTTGGGAAACTGATAGCCTACTAACCACATGTGAATCTGTTTTGTACGATAAAGAAACAGGAGTTATTTATGTTTCTAATATCAACAACAATCCTTGGGATTTAGACAGTAATGGTTTTATATCTATCATTGATACTACAGGAAATATATTAGAGTTAAAATGGCTTGAAGCTGGATTGAGCGGTCCTAAAGGTATGGGGGTATACAATGGCAAATTGTATGTAAATGACATTGATAGATTGGTAGAAATAGATATAGCTAGCCAAAAAATAATTAATAGTTACCACGTTGATGGAGAACCTCATCTTAATGATATTACAGTTTCGTCTGAAGGAGTTGTCTATTCTTCTGGATCATCGTCTAACACTATTTATAGGTTGCAGGAAGGAAAGTTTGAAGTTCTGTACACTGATGACAACTTTAACAGGCTTAATGGGTTGTTGGCTCAAAAAGAGGGAATTTATTATTTGTCTTCTGGGGCTGGTAATTTTGGATTTTACAACTTGAGAACAAAAAGAACCGAAGTATTAACTGAAGGTTTAGGGAATGGTGATGGAATAATAAAATTGAAAAATAATGATTTTATAGTTTCAGATTGGAAAGGACAAGTGTTTTATATAAACCGTTCTGATTGGAGCAAGAGAAAATTACTAGACACGAGACAAGAGGAGATTTATTCTGCTGATATAGATTATATTCCTGAATACAACCTTATTTTAGTTCCTACATTTTTTGGGAATAGGGTAGTGTGCTATAGGATTAAGAAATAAATCTATCAGGTATGTTTTATTTTTCGCCCAGATAGAAACGGTAGCTTTTGCTTGATTGTACTTGTGAATATTGCTAGGCGGAGTCTAAGTTTAAGCGAAGACCACGTACAAGTAAATATGAACAGTATCAGCAAGTAAAACTAAAGTTGAAAGCTGGAAATAGCGCTTAAAAAAACTCCTAGAAATGAATCTAGGAGTTCTTGAAATATTTATAAAATAAAAACTATTTCTTTTCTATATTGTGTAAATGAACATCGGTTTGTGGGTAAGGAATAGAAATTCCTGCATCGTCAAGTTTAAGTTTACATTCTTCTAAAACTGCGAAGTAAACATCCCAATAATCAGGTGTTTTCACCCATGGTCTAACATGTAAGTTTACTGAACTATCACCTAGTTCTCCAACTGCAACAAGTGGAGCAGGATCTTTAAGTACTCTGCTGTCATTCTCTAAAATTCCCATTAAAATATCTTTTGCATCTTTAATGCTTGCATCATAAGATATACCAATCATTAAATCTACCCTTACGGTATCCATTACAGAATAGTTAGTTAATGCTCCGTTTGACATGCCTGCATTAGGGATAATAACAACTCTATTTTGTGGAGTTGTAAGTATTGTAACAAATATTTTAACTTCTTTTACAACACCTAAATATCCTTGAGCATCAATTAAATCTCCAACTTTATAAGGCTTAAAAATAAGAATTAATACTCCTCCAGCAAAGTTTGCAAGTGTACCTTGTAGCGATAAACCAACTGCTAAACCAGCAGCACCAATTATTGCAACAAACGAAGTTGTAGCTATGCCTACCATAGATGCTACAGAAATAAATAGCATTACTTTAAGGAATGTACCAACCAATGAGTGTAAGAATGGTCTAAGAGTCGTATCAATTTTACTCTTCTCAAATCCTTTGTCAACCAATTTAAGAATAAAAGAGATTACTCTTAAACCAACAAAAAGAGTAACAAGAGCTAAAATTAAATTTGGGCCGTAATTAATTATCATTTCAACACCTTGGTCGTAATATTTTTCTAAGTTCATATTATGTAATTTTAAATTATGAGTTAATTAGCAAGTTAATAATTGTTTAGAGATAAATAATGATATGATTATTAATTATTTTATTTTTTTATAATAACGGCGCAAAAGAATGTTGAAATAGATTGTAATTATACTTATGCTGAGTAATAATAAAATAAAGTTATGTTGTTGAAGTATGATGGAAAAGATATTTTGCTATTGTTAAAGTGAAATCATATATTTGAGAAACTAAAAATTAAAACTATGCGAACAAAGTTAAGTTTAATTATTGCATTACTGTTGTTTACAGTATCAATAAACGCCCAAAGTGTAATAGGAAAATGGAAAACTATTGATGACGAAACAGGTAAAGAGAAATCTATTGTTGAAATTTATAAAAAAGGAGATAAAGTATATGGAAAAATTCTAAGTCTATTAAATAGAGAACCAGGAGACGAGGATCCTCTTTGTGATAAATGTACCGATGATAGAAAGAATAAACATATTGTAGGTATGGAGATTATTAGGGATATGGAGCAAGATGATGAAAAGTATGAAGATGGAACTATAACGGACCCTAATAATGGTAAAATATACGATTGTAAAATGTGGGTAGATGAAGAAAATAATAAAGTATTGAAAGTTAGAGGGTACATTGCTTTTTTCTACAGGACTCAAACTTGGTATAAAGTAGAGTAATTCTGATAAAACTTATTAAATTTGTAGCCGTTTCGTTTTGAAACGGCTTTTTTTATTTAATAATTATATTCAATGCAAGAATACGGACTAATAGGTAGAAATATTTCATATTCCTTCTCGGAAGGATATTTTACTAATAAATTTAAAGAATTAGGGATTACAAATTGTAAATATTCAACCTTTGATTTGAGTAATATTTCTGAACTGAAAAACTTATTAAATTCTAAACCTAACTTAAAAGGATTCAATATAACTATACCTTACAAGGAGGAAGTACTTGGTTTTTTGGATGAAGTTGACGAAAGTGCAAAATCTATTAAAGCAGTAAATACTGTGAAAATTGAAGGTGGTAGATTGATAGGTTTTAACACTGATACTTTCGGGTTCAGAACATCAATAAAACCATTTTTCGAACCTCAACACCGCAAAGCTTTAATACTTGGTACTGGTGGAGCAGCCAAAGCAATTGCTTTTGTTCTTGAGCAGTTAGGAGTAGATTACTTCTACGTATCTCGAAATCCAAAAACAGAAAAAGAAGTTTCTTATTCTGATTTAACTAAGGAAGCAATTACAAATTTCCCATTTATAATTAATTGTTCGCCAGTTGGTACTTTTCCAAATATAGATAAGTGCCCTGATATACCTTACGAGGGAATAACAACTTCACACTTGTTGTACGATCTTGTTTATAACCCCGAAGAGACTCTATTTCTAAAGAATGGAAAAGAACGTGG
>JADGDT010000188.1 GCA_016744755.1 Ichthyobacteriaceae bacterium
TACAATCTATGTTCTGGTCTTTCGGAGTGCATTGTTGAACCATACATCTGGCGAGATAATCCAACTGCAAAATCACAGATATCTATCATTTCCTGAACTTCTCCCAATCCTTCTTGGTATGATTTCCCCATTTCGTAAGACACCAACATTCCAAGCTCTGCTTTCACCTCTCTAATCTTATTTCCTAGTTGTCTAATGACTTCACCTCTTTTTGGAGATGGTACCTTTTTCCACGAGAGGAAAGCTTCTTGTGCAGAACTAACTACTTCTTCAAATTCTTTTTCAGAAGTAACAGAAACACTAGCTATTACCTGGTTATCTACAGGAGATTTAGAAGTGATATATTCGGCATCAGATTCTGAAATAAATCTAGAACCAATAGCAGTTCCTTTATTAAACTCACCTATTCCCAATTTTTCCAAAACATCCGCTACTCTGGTGTTTTTTACTGCAATTTTATTCATAATTTAATGTTGTTAAAGTAATTATATGTAAAAGTTTATATTTAAGAATTAAACAGATACCATTAAAACAAACGATATTAAAACTAATTTCTCAAATATTTAAAGTTGTTTAATCCGCTAATTTAAACAAAAAAAAGAACTCACATGTGAGTTCTTTTTTTTGTTTAAAAATATTTTATTATTGTCTATTTATTCAATCTTGGATTACTCTTAATTACTAATTTACCCCCGAGAGAAATATCCTCAGATATACTACTAGCATCAGTTAGGAAAGTATTTCTGTAAATGACTACATTATTCTTCACTGTACTTAAACTCTCTAATCCTTTTAAAGTATTTAAGTTTTTATTGAATGAAATAATTAAATTATTTATTGAAACTAGTTGAGATAATCCATCTACAGATACCAAATTATCATTTCTTTTTATAATAAGCCTTCCATCTATTTCACTTAAACAGTTCAGTGCATTAATATTTGTGATACTAGACTTATCTATTATAATGTCTCCTTTAAAACTTTTCTTTCTATAGCACTCACCAAAAACATCTAATTCATTCTGATTTGTGAACTTCAACTTCCCTTCTCCATCAAAGATAATCTTCATCAACTTTAGGTTGGTTGTAAACACTGTATTATTTTTCAATTCTGATGTTGATGCCATAGAGTAAAGTTTGTACAAACCATCTGCTTCATACAGAGACTCATTGTTTATTACTTTCAACTCCCCTTTAAAATAAGCTATTCCAACAAAGGGATTAAAATACTTCAGCTCCTTGTTATTTGAGATTGTTACATTTCCAGATATCTCTTTTAGACTAGAAAAACCATTTAAGTCTACCAATGAATTATTGAATTCAACGGTAAGATTATTTACAGAAACTATCTGCTCAAAACCCACAACACATTTCAATGATTCATTATCTTTAATATGTATATTCCTTACTTTTCCTTTTATAAAATTAGGGCTGAATTTTATTAAACTTTTGTTACGCTGAATAAAAACATCTCCTTTAACAAAAAAACTAAGACCTTCTAACGATTCTAACTCATTATTATTTATAACATAAATACTTCCCTTTACACGTTTTATAGATCTAAGGTTACTTAAATCTATAATCTGATCAACTCCTTCTGATGCTATTATAAGATTACCAACTTCTTCGATAAACTGCAAATTGTCAAGCTCTTTTTGAGTATTCACATTTATATCTATTGCTTTGTTCCCAATATCTGGAAAAGAATATAAACTACTTGTAATAAAAATAGATAAGATGTAGAGATAATGTTTCATTTTCAATGCCTTAATTATTTATCAATAAATGACAACAGAAAGCATAAGCGAAAATCTAGAAAAAAGGGCAAATACAATTTGGTTGATACTGTAATGCCCTTTTAGCAAGGTTTTAATATTTGTAATAATGATTCTTTTGTGGATATAATTAAAACAAATACAGGAATTTTAACTCTCTGTATTACAAATATATAAAAAATAATTGTAAGAATTTACTTATGTTTTAATAAATAATTTAACTACGCTGTAAAACATCGATAAAGTATGATAATCAAAGTAGATAACACGCATAAAAAAATGCTCTTCTATTAGTTAAATAGAAGAGCATTGAGGTATTTACAATATCTAAATACTATTTAGATAAATAATTAATTTCTATAATTTCTTTTAAAAACAACAAAGTAATTGCTGCTAATATTATTGATAATAATGTAATCATTGTTGAATGTTTTAGATTTAAAGAACAAATAAACAAATTAATAATAATTATTCAAAACTATTATCTCTATTAATATGACAAAAAACATATAATTACATTTCTAACAGCACCTATTACAACTCCAAGTATCAATATTATCTAGACAGCAGTTAAAAAAAAAAAAATATTTTGTTGATGCATAAATAAATTTAACTTTGCCTAATTATAATTAGTCTAAATTAAATATAGAGTGTCGAAAACTGTTGCCGACTTAAAGATTGGAGAGATTGGAGAAATTAGTGGATTTGCATCAGAAGCAGATACACTTAAACTTCTAGAAATGGGGTGCTTACCTGGTAGTAAAGTCAAACTAAAATTTGAAGCACCATTCAAAGGGCCTTTATACATAAGTGTATCAGGAAACGAAATGGCAATTAGAAGAGGTATTGCAAAAAACATATTGCTTCTAAAATAGAATATTTCTGAAAAATATGAAAACCAATACAATTTCTATAACATAGAATGGAACAAAAGAAATTAAAAATAGCTCTAGCTGGAAACCCAAATACAGGAAAAACTTCTTTATTCAACTCCCTTACAGGTCTCAATCAAAGGGTTGGTAATTACCCTGGAATAACCGTTGATAAGAAAACTGGATACTTTCAACTAAAAAATGGGAGAAATGTTGAACTTATAGATCTTCCTGGAACTTATTCTTTAAACCCTAGTTCGCTTGACGAAGAAGTTGTATTAAGAGTACTTACAGATAAAGACAAACCTGATTATCCCGATGCCATAATTTTTGTTGCTGATGCTTCTAATCTAAAAAGAAACTTATACTTCTTTTCACAATTAAGAGACCTTGGAATTCCTGCCATATTAGTACTAAATATGGTTGATATTATTGAGAGAAAAGGAATAACCATAGATATTGATTTACTGTCGAAAGAACTAAAAACACCAATAGTATACTTAAATGCAAGAAAAGGAATTGGAGTTGATCATTTAAAACATGTTATAGCCAATATCTATTTCACCAACAATGCTAAAACAATAGAGCTTGCCGAAATATCTGCAAAAAGTTTACACATGTTCAAAGAGGCTCTTAACGAAGAACACGATTATACTGCATGGATAAAATCTGTGCAAAAAAACATTCCATTATTTTTACCAGACAACGAAAAAGAGGCTATTAAGAGTTGTATTGATAAATACCATATTAACGTTGAAAGATTAAAAATAAAAGAAACAATAAAAAGATATCAATACGTAAATCAATTATTGAAAAGAGTAATTACAAATAATAAGGAGAATGATATAACCTTAACGGGAAGAATAGATAAAGTAGTAACTCATAAGGTGTTTGGATATGTGATTTTCTTTACTTTCATGATGCTTTTATTTCAAGCTATATATTCTTGGGCATCAATTCCAATGGATTTTATAGATCAGTCTTTCTCTGATATTGCAGTTTTCTTAAGTAACACCATTCCTCCCGGACCAATAAACTCTTTAATAACTGAAGGTATAATACCTGGAATTGGGGGCATAGTTATTTTTATTCCACAAATTGCCATTCTATTTGCATTTATCAGCATAATGGAAGACACAGGATATATGTCGAGAGTTGTATTTTTAATGGATAAATTGATGCGTAAGTTTGGAATGAGCGGAAAGAGCGTTGTTCCATTAATGTCTGGTATGGCTTGTGCAGTACCTGCAATAATGTCAACACGCACAATTGACAACTGGAAAGAAAGATTAATTACTATTTTGGTGACACCTTTTATTACATGTGCTGCTAGACTACCTGTTTATTCTATAATAATAGCAATTATTATTCCCGATGAAGATATTCTAGGTGCTTTCAACCTTCAAGGACTTGTGTTAATGGCAATGTACCTTATAGGATTCGTATCGGCTTTGACATCATCATATTTGGCTCATAAAATTTTAAAAATTAAAGGACTAAGTACATTTATTATTGAAATGCCATCGTACAAACTACCTTATTACAAAAATGTAGGTTTAGATATTATC
>JADGDT010000001.1:0-35323 GCA_016744755.1 Ichthyobacteriaceae bacterium
TACCTGCCACGATGTTGAAAAGTGTCTTTCCTGTTTTTAACAAGGTTGCGATTGAAGTTTGCGAAGGTCAGCAATACGATATGAATTTCGAGACTCGTAACGATGTAACAATTGCGGAATACATAAATATGATTACTCTAAAAACATCAGTTCTACTTGGTGGAGCTATGAAAATTGGAGCTTTGGCAGGAAACTCTTCAGTAGAAGATGCTGAGAATTTATACGATTTCGGAAAATATTTGGGAGTATCATTTCAACTACAAGATGATTATTTAGATTTGTATGGCGATCCAAAAAAATTCGGAAAACGAATTGGAGGCGATGTTGTTTCCAACAAAAAAACATTCCTTACACTTAAAGCTTTTGGTAAAGCTCAAGATGAAGATCTAGAACAATTAAATACTTTATTTTCTGAAACCGATTTAACTACACCCGAAGAAGAAGAAAAGATAAATACAGTTAGAAAGATTTTTAACAAACTTGGAGTTGTCGACGATATGAAATCAGAAATTAACAACTACTACAAGCTAGCTTTAGAATCATTAAATAAAGTAAGTGTTGATGATAATAAAAAATTGGCTCTTAAAACTTTTGCAGAAAAATTAATTCAACGCGATGTCTAAATATATAGAGGAAGTAAACAATCATTTAGCAAATGGTGAGGAAGTAAGTTTCGAGGAATTGAAAAATCAAATCACAAAAGACCTACAGCTAACGGGCATCTCGTATTTGCCAGACGACACAAATAACCTTCAAGAACTTATTACTTGGACAGCTAGTTTGTGTATGCATTTAATAGAAAAAGAGTTTCAAACATACATGAATCTACTTTATAGAATTGATGTACCTGCTGAACGGTTTATGAAAATGAATGAAGAAAATCTAGAGTACAATTCAAATGAAATTGCGGCACTCCTTTTAATAAAAAGAGAAATTCAAAAAATTAGACTTAGGAAGAGTTATTAATAACTTTTTTAGTTAGAATCATCAATAATATAAACAGGACTTTCCACAACATTACTATAGTTATTATCTCTGTCGCACAATTGGAAATCGTATTTTATTGTATCTGATTTAAGTCCACGTACAACAACTTTATTTTCAATTTCGCCTACTAACGAATTTGCCTGACCTCTACCTTCGAGATAAGTAAGGAAAACATCTAATCCAATATTATCAGCGGTAAGTGAATCATTTCTACCCGTAGAACTTTCTTCACATTGGTAATTTTCTTCGAAATCTCTTTTTACAAATTGTCCATCAATTTTCTCGTATAAATTCATGTAATAGTCATGAGTGTTAGAAACATCACACGGTCTAATAACTTTGCCATTGTATAATGAACCAATATTACCATCGCCATCTGTAAAATGTATCGTAGGAATATAAAGCAATACTTCGTTACCTAAAGTGTCTAATCCTTCCTGAAAAGATCCACTCTCAAATGTTATTACAGGCTCAGGAGGATAAGTTTCCAATTTTCTGCAACTAGCAAATGCAATTATTACAAGTATTAGTAATAACTTTGCAAAAGTATTAGTTATATGTTTTTCTACTAAGGTCATAAAAAATAAACACGTGTTTAGGAATGCTTAAAAATAAGATATTTAATATTAATAACTCAGAAAAGTTTAAATCTATTGCTCTAGAAGTTTTCAGACTTCAAGCAGCAGAAAATAGTGTGTACAAAGAGTTTATTAATTATTTGAATATTGATGTTAATCAGGTTAAAGAACTCAATCAAATTCCTTTCCTTCCTATTCAGTTTTTTAAATCGCACAAGATTGTAACTGGAAATAAATCTGAGCAAGATATTTTTTTGAGTAGCGGTACTACCAGCATGAGTCAGAGTAAACACTACGTTACCGATCTTAAAATATATGAAGATAGTTATAGCAAAGCATTTGAATACTTTTATGGAAATATTGAAGATTATGTTGTTCTGGGTCTTTTACCTGCTTATTTAGAACGCAACGGATCATCTTTAATTTATATGGTTGATGATTTAATTAAAAAGAGTAACCATCCCGAAAGTGGTTTTTATCTCAACGACCACGATCAGTTAGTAGAAAATATTATCAGGCTAGAAAATAGAAAACAGAAAATATTATTGATAGGTGTTTCCTTTGCATTGTTGGATTTACTAGATAACTACAATCTAGATTTGCAATACACTACAATTATGGAAACTGGCGGTATGAAAGGCCGTAGAAAGGAATTGATTAGAGAAGAACTTCACAGTGAATTTATTAAAGGTTTTGGTGTAGATGCAATTCATTCGGAATATGGGATGACAGAACTACTTTCTCAAGCATACTCCAAAGGGAATGGAATTTTTAATTGTCCGCCTTGGATGAAAGTTCTTACCCGCGATACAGAAGATCCTTTTTCTTATCTCAGCAATGGCAAATCAGGAGGGATAAATGTAATCGACCTTGCCAATATTAATTCTTGCTCATTCATTGCTACTCAAGATTTAGGTAGAATTTATTCTGATGAATCGTTTGAAGTGATTGGTAGATTTGACCATAGCGATATCAGAGGATGTAATCTGATGGTGTTGTAGAATACTTAACTTGCTGATTACTAATTTTATTCCTACATTTAGTTCTTACTAACATTATAAATCAGCTCTCACATGTCGACAATTGTAATACTTGGAGCAGGTATATCAGGTCATACTGCAGCATTAGTAGCACGCAGGAAACTCTCCAAAGAACACGAAGTTATTGTAGTAAGCCCAAATTCAAATTATCAATGGGTACCATCTAATATATGGGTGGGTGTTGGGTTAATGAAACCCGATCAAGTAACATTCCCTTTAGCTCCAATATATAATAAAAAAGGGATAAAATATATTCAAGCTAAAGCTGTATCTATCTATCCAGAAGGAGCGATGAAAAATCAACGTGCTTTTGTGAAGGCTGAATATGTGGTTGGCGATAAAAAAGGAGAAGTTGAACAGGTAGAGTATGATTACCTAATTAATGCAACGGGTCCGAAACTTAATTTTGATGGCACCGAAGGATTGGGACCACATAAATTCTCTCAATCGGTTTGTACTTATGGTCACGCCGATGAAGCGTGGAAAAATTTGGATGCTTCATTTAAAAAGCTAGAGCAAGGCGAAAAACAAACTTTCTTAATTGGTACTGGCCATGCAATGGCAACATGTCAAGGTGCTGCTTTTGAATACGCTTTGAATATTGCTTTTGAGATAAATAAAAGAAAATTAGATCACTTAGCCGAAATAATTTGGATATCGAATGAGTATGAACTCGGCGATTTTGGTATGGGAGGCGCATACATAAAAAGAGGAGGTTACATTACTCCTACCAAAATTTTCACGGAATCTATTTTACATGAATACGGTATAAAATGGATAAAAAGAGCTGGAGTTAACAAGATTGAAAAAGGTAAAGCTCATTACGAATTATTAGATGGGACTTACCACGAACAAGAATTTGATTTTGCCATGCTTATCCCAGGTTTTGCAGGTGCAGGTTTGAAGGCGTTTAGTCATGGAAATGAAGATATTACAAGCAGTGTTTTTGCAGCAAATGGGTTTATGAAAGTTGATGCCGATTACACTGTAAAACCTTACGAAGAATGGAAGGCTTCCGATTGGCCAAGTATTTATCAAAGCACAAAATATGCTAATGTTTATGCAGCAGGTATTGCTTTTGCTCCACCTCATGGCATGTCTAAACCAATGCAAAGTCCTAATGGAACAAAGATATTCCCTACTCCACCACGTACAGGAATGCCATCGGGTGTAATTGGTAAAATAATTGCCGAGAATATTGCTCATCAGATAAAATCAGGTAATATAAAAGAGCATCCTCACAAAGCATCTATGGCAAAAATGGGAGCAGCGTGTATAGTTTCGGCAGGCTATGGATTGCGAAATGGCGCAGCAGCAACCATGACAGTTTTTCCTATTGTTCAAGACTGGGAGAAGTATCCTAAATGGGGTAGAGATATAACTTATACCGTTGGTGAAGCCGGGCTGGCAGGACATTGGATAAAATTAATCCTGCACTACATGTTTATGTACAAAGCAAAAGCCTATCCATTTTGGTGGTTGATACCAGAGTAGAAGTAAAATAGCTAGAGGGTGAAAGCTAAAAGCTCGAAGTACGTGATATTTTAGTCTTAAAACATTATTGAATTATTGCATTAACTCATCAAAATAAAAAATTATGAATCCATATAATAAAGATATTAAAACAAAAGCATACAGTAGTAATTCGTATTCTACTCTACCTACTCGGACAACTAGATTTTTCAGAAAATGTGTAATCTGGCAATTCTTAAGATTCCTAGTTTTAAATTTGAAGATAATGAGAATTATTGTTGGAGGACATTCGTAAATCACTGTCCTACGTAATATAATAAAAAAGGTCTTAGTTTTAAAAACTAAGACCTTTTCTCTTTTCAATAATTAGAAATAAATTATATCTAATTTCTCAAATCATTAAGTACGTTAACTGCTTCTTCAACATAAGCATCTTTCTTGAGATTTTTATGCCATGCTTCACGTTTTACAGCCAAAGAACTATCCTTTTCTATAAGTTTAATTTCATAACTAGGCGATACAAATAAAAGCTTATTATCGTATTTACTCAAAGGCTTGAACTTCTCAATCTCCTTCTGAAATTCATCATTTTCCTTCTCGAAAGAACTTAGATCTAAAGCTATTTTATCGTTGTCTCTTCTATTTTTAAGCCATTTTGCATTTTCGTCTATCAAACTGAATTGGTCAGATTTGTCAACCCGCTTAGCGCTTTTTTCTTTAATGAAATCCATGTCGTGTTTCATATGCCATTTATTGTAAGTTAACGATGCAATAGTGTCCCATGGCAAAGGCTTTTCTTGTTCCTTTTCTCCAACATTCAAATAAGTATATCTGTCTGGAAGTGCAATGTCCGAAGCAACTCCTTTTAATTGAGTAGCACCACCATTAATTCTATAGAATTTCTGAATGGTAAGTTTTATAGCTCCTAAAGGTTTAACGTCTAATCTAGGGTTGATTAAGTTATCTAGATCCCAAACATTTTGAACAGTTCCTTTTCCGAAAGTATGGTTACTACCTACAATTACAGCTCTTCCGTAATCTTTTAAAGCTGCTGCTAAAATCTCTGAAGCAGAAGCAGAATACTCGTTTACCATAATTACCAATGGCCCATCCCAAAGTATATTTGGGTTGTTGTCTTTAAGAATATTAGGTTCTTTATCTCTAGATTTTACTTGAACAATAGGTCCTTCATCAATAAATAATCCCGACATTTTAATTGCGGTTTGTAAAGATCCACCACCATTATTTCTAAGATCGAGAATTATTCCTTCTACGCCTTCATCCTTTAAATATTTCACTTCTTTTTCTACATCATCTCCAGAATCTCTAGCATCTTTATCTTGGAAATTAATGTAAAATTTAGGTAGATGAATTAATCCGTATTTTGTGTCATTATGTTCTATAACCGAACTCTTAGCGAAAGTTTCTTCTATTTCTACAATATCTCTAACTATTGGAATTACTTTTGTACTACCATCAAGCTTCTTTACAAACAATCTTACTTTAGTACCTTTCTTTCCTTTAATTAAATCTACAGCATCATCAAGACGCATTCCCACAATATTCACAGGTTCTTCGTCGTTTTGAGCAACTTTGGTGATTTTATCTTCAACTTCTAGGTCGCCTTGTTTCCAAGATGGACTACCACTTATAACTTCTATTACTGTTACGTAACCGTCTTTTGCTTGCAATCGAGCTCCAATACCTTCTAGCTGACCAGACATATCTTGGTCGAAACGTTTTTTATCTCTAGGAGCAAAGTAAGATGTATGCGGATCGAATTGTGCAGTAAGTACATTTAGATAAATAGCAAACCAGTCATCACGGTTCAATTCTGATAATCTGTCATTCCATCCGTCAAATGTTTTCTTTACAGCTTCGCGAGAGTCTTTCTCCATTTCTTCGAAAGTTTTTACTTCGAATTTAGGATCGTCCTTTAATTCTTTTTCTTGAGCTTCTAGTGCATCGCTAAGTCTAACTAAGGTATTATATTTTAGGTACAACCTCCACCTGTTAACTAGTTCCTCATGGTTTTTAGCATAAGCCATACTGTCGATATTCGACTGCATGTATTCTTTCTTGTTGAAATTGAAAGGCTTACTAAGTATATCGGTATAAATAGTTTTTACTTCCTCTATACGCTTATTAACTCTAAGATAAGTAAGGTCAAAAAATGTTAAATCGCCAAACTTTAGTTGATCATCAATTAAAGTATTGAAAGGCTCAAACTCATTTATGTCTGATTGAAGGAAATATCTTTTTGAGTAGTCTAAATTTTTAATAAAGTCAGTATAAAAAGATTTTGAAAAATCATTATCAATAATACTTGGGCTGTAGTGCCCCTCTTCTAGTACGTATTGTACTAGTTCTAGTAGAACTCTGTCTTTATCTGGTTTACGGCCATAAAAACCGTAAGCAGCACCTATTCCTATTACAAGTGAGAATATTATTACTAGTCTGTGTATCTTTTTCATTTTATAAATGGTAATTATTTTTTTCGCAAGATATTAAAATCTATGTTTTTAGTCACATAAATAAACATAAACTGTCAATGAATTAGATATAACGTAATATCTTCGTCAATTATTATTACAATCATAAATACTATCCTTAATTTTGCGTGATAATATAAACTAGTGGATATATCTTATAACTTAAAAGTTTACTTTAGAAAATAATATTTAAATTACCGAATAAAATAATTATGGCAAACGAAAGACCTTTAATATTAATATCCAACGACGATGGAATTACTGCTCCAGGAATAAGGACTTTAATTTCGGTGATGAACGAACTAGGAGATGTTTGGGTTGTTGCACCAGATAAGGGACAATCAGGAATGGGTCATGCTATAACTGTAAATTCAACTCTTCACGTAGATGAGGTTAAGATTGACGATGGCCCTCAAAAAGAATTTAGTTGTTCTGGTACTCCTGTGGATTGTGTTAAACTTGCAATTAGTGAGTTGTTGCCAAGAAAGCCAGACCTTTGTGTTTCGGGAATTAATCATGGTTCAAATTCTGCTATTAACGTTATCTATTCAGGTACCATGTCGGCCGCAATTGAAGCAGGAATGGAAGGTGTTCCGTCCATAGGTTTCTCTTTATTAGATTTTTCTTTGGATGCCAATTTTGAGCCTAGTAAAAAATATATAAAGAGTATAGCAGAAAGTGCCTTAGAACAAGGATTGCCTCAAGGAGTTATTCTCAATGTAAATATTCCGAAATTAGAAGAAGACAAAATTAACGGAGTTAAGATATGTCGTCAAGCCAAAGCAACTTGGGAGGAAGAGTTTGACAGACGAGTTGATCCGAGAGGGCGAACATATTTTTGGCTTACAGGTAAATTTGTAAACCTCGATAAAGGAGAGGATACCGATGAGTGGGCTTTAGAAAATGGTTACGTATCAGTTGTTCCTGTACAATACGATTTAACAGCGTATTTTGCCATGCAACATTTAAATTCTTGGGATTTATGATAGATAAAAAACAAATTCTTTTAGGTGCATTTTTCGGGATATTAGTTCCGCCAATTGCTTTTGTAATTTGGGTATTGTTGCTAACAGATTACAGTATTATTAAAGCAGTAGAACTTGTTGTAGATGGAAATCTGTACAGCGAGGTTTTGAGTCTTTCGGCAATAGCAAACATGATTATTTTTTATCTGTTTTTGAATAAAAATAAAATATTTTTAGCTCGGGGAGTGTTGTTAATTACCATATTTTTGGCAATCGTAGTTTTGGTGACAAAATTTATTTAAAAAAGCTTATGGTTTAATATGTAAGAGTTAATAACTTTTTTAGTTATTTTTCAGTATGTAATACTTACTTCCATATATTGTTGCTATAATATGAAATTGATTTTAACACGAAAATTTTAATTCCCCATTAAAAAAAATGCTTAATAATATAATTAAAATAAAGACCACTCAATGGCTACAATCAACTGATTGCAGTGTTATTGATTTGATTAAATACATACGAGAAAAAAGGGAGTTAAGAGATACGCAAATAGAAGCTATTGAGACTTATCTTTTTCTTAAAATTGAAGGACAAAACAAACCTCTTTGGAAATTATTTGCAGAAGGGTTTTTTACAAATGGCACAGACCTTTCAAAATTAAATATAAATGAAAAAGCTCGTACTTTCTTAGGTAGTAATGCAAACGCTTTTGCTCTTTACGATTTTTCGAGACAACCATCAGGTAAAACAACATTGCTTCCTAAACTTGAAAAAATGATAGTTGATGATTGTGAAAAAATCGACTATAATAAAATTATTAAAAGCATCTTTTACAATGTAAGTTATGCAGATTATCTATTGAGCTTACCAATGGGTTCAGGTAAAACTTACTTAATGGCTGCTTTCATCTATCTAGATTTATATTTTGCAGCCAATGAACCCGAAAACAAAAACTTCTCTCACAACTTCTTAGTTCTAATTCCATCAGGACTTAAAACTTCTATTGGTCCAAGTTTACGGACAATTGAGAATTTTGACCCATCTTGGGTAATTCCCGAACCAGCAGCAAGCAACCTTAAAAAACAACTTATTTTTGATGTATTAGACGAACAGAAATCTGCTAAAAAAAGTAATAAAGCCCGTAACCCAAACGCTCAAAAAGTAAATAAATGCTTACCTAATCCGTTCGGACAAGTATTTGTTGTGAATGCTGAAAAAGTAATTCTAAATAGAGTTGATACAACGGGACAAAAATCTCTTTTTGAAGATGATGAAGATAAAAAAGCCAATGAGCTTAGAAATTTAATTGGGCAAATACCTAACCTTTCAATCTTGATTGATGAAGTACATCACGCAGCAAGTTCCGACATAAAACTACGACAAGTTGTAAACAGTTGGAATGAAAAAGGAAACATAACTACCGTTCTTGGATTTTCAGGAACTCCTTACCTCTCTTCTCCCGAAAAAATACAGTTGACGGAATATGAAACTTTAAAAATTGCGGAAATAACCAATACAGTTTATTATTACCCACTTACAACAGCTATTAAAAAATTTCTGAAAACACCTACGGTAAAAATTGCCGAAAATCTTGACCATTTACAAATTGTAAAAAAAGGAATTGAAGATTTTAATCAACAATTTGGCAAGTTGGTTTACGAAGACAATACCATTGCAAAAGTTGCTATTTATTGTAGTAGTATTGAAATGTTGGAAAACGAAATTTATCCTTATTTACAAAGTGAATTAAATATTAATCCAACTGAGATTTTACGCTTTCACGGAGGGAATAAATCATACAGTTTACCCAAAGAAAATGAATTACAATTCAGGTCGTTAGATACGCCTTTGTCTAAAAAAAAATACATCTTACTTGTTGGAATTGGAAAAGAGGGCTGGGATTGTAAAAGTTTAACTTCTGTAATCCTTCCTCAAAAAAGTAAGAGCTCTTCTAAAAATACTATTATCCAAACTACTTGTAGATGTCTTAGACAAGTAACCAGAGGTAATGATGAAAGTGCTTTGGTTTGGCTTAATAAAGAGAATGCTAACATATTAAACAAACAACTTCAAAAAGAGCAACAAACCTCTATTGAAGAAATCAATAGTATTACTCGAACATCAAAACCTGAAATGATTGAGCGAGTTTCAAGAATGGATTTTTTAAAATTACCAAAAGTCGATTTCTATCAACTAAAAGTTTCATATCAATCTATTGAGGAAGAAGAAAAAGCCAACACAAAAAAGAAACTACAAGAATTACTCACAAACATTAGTAAATATAAATCAACAGCTTTAATCACAACAACAGGTTTAGAGCATTTAGAGGATGGCGAATTGGAGTATTTAGAAAATTCTGGAGCTAATTTCGCCAATTTTAACACTTGGGTTTTCAATATTGCAAAAGAGAGTTTTGAGACAACAACAAGTAATAAATTACACCAATTCGATACGGAATTAAAAGAAGTTTTTGAAGCCATTACTTTTGAAAAAGACAAACAACTTTTCTTTAACGAACAGTTTGATTTATACTTAATAAATTCTCAGATACGTGTTGCTTTTAGCATTAAAAAGAGTTTAAAAACTAAACAAGAAATAATTCCACAAGAAGCTAACTTATTGATTGTTGATAAACTAAAAGCTATTGTGCAAAATAAAAACATTTTCCCTGGTAAAGATATTAGCAAGCAAATTTTAGATTTTGATAAAAATCCATTGTCTTCTGAAACATTTAACAAGCAGAAGCAAGAAAAAATATTACAATTAACTCAAGAAGGTAAGTTTGAGGAAATTGCAAAAGTGGCTTCCGAAACAATACATCCAATTATTGGACAGAAAGACAAATCCTTTCACTTATTACCCTACAATTTTGATAGTTCTTTTGAATTAAACATCCTCAACAAAGCTCTACAGCTAAAAAATTTTAAAGAGAAAAACTTAGAAATCTATTTTAACGGAGAAAGAGGAATTACAGAATTTGTAATCAACTGTTTTGCTAAAAAAGGTAAGAATTGGAGAAATGTAGGGAAATACACTACAGATTTTCTAATTCTAAATAGAACTTCTGAAAACAAAATACACAAAGCCTTAATTATTGAAACCAAAGGAGAAGGTTTTTCCAATGACCAAAGTTTTATTAAAAAGAAAAACTTTGTGGAAACCGAATTTTTAGAACAAAACAATGAGAAGTTTGGCTATCAAAAATTTGATTTCTTGTACTTAGAAGATAGCGAAAGCCTAACCAATAATGTTGGAAAATTGAACACTAAAATCAATTCGTTTTTTAGCGAGTAAACAATATTTAAAATGAAATCAGAAATTATACAATCATTAACCAAAAATTTTGAAGAGCACTCTTTTACAACAGAAGAAGGTATTGAATTTTGGTTTGCTCGTGATTTACAGCACTTATTAGGTTATGCGAAATGGGAGAATTTTAGTAAAGTTATTACAAAAGCCAAAATTTCTTGTGAAGTGAGTGGTAATGATGTTTCTAATCATTTTCCTGACATCAGGAAAACGATAGCAATGCCTAAAGGAGCATCAAAAGAAATTGATGATTTAATGCTAACAAGATATGCTTGTTATTTGATAACCCAAAACGGAGACCCAAGAAAAGAAGCCATTGCATTTGCTCAAAACTATTTTGCTATTCAAACCCGAAAATTTGAATTGATAGAACAACGCATAAAAGATTGGGAAAGATTACAGGCAAGACAAAAACTAACCTATTCTGAAAAAGAACTTTCTGAACTGATTTATGAGCAAACAGGAAATGACAGGAATTTTGGAATTATAAGAAGTAAAGGTGACCAAGCTTTATTTGGTGGTAAATCTACCAAGCAAATGAAAACCAAATTAGGTATTCCTCAAAACAGACCTTTAGCCGATTTCTTGCCAACTATTACCATAAAGGCAAAAGATTTTGCTACAGAAATTACCGTTTTTAATACCAAAGAAAAAAGCTTAGGAAACGAAAGACAAATATCTGCAGAACACATTACCAATAATCGTTCTGTTAGAAAAATACTATTAGAAAGAGGTATAAAACCAGAAGAATTACCCGCAGAAGAAGACATTAAGAAACTGGAAAGACGAGTGAGCTCTGAGGAAAAGAAATTGGGTAAAAATCCTGATGGATTGAAAAAGTGAAGAATTAAAAGATAAAAATGAAGAATAACATCATACAAGAAAAAAGTTTTGATTTTGCTATTCGCATTGTAAATCTTTACAAATACTTAAAGGAAGATAAAAAGGAATACGTTTTATCTAAGCAACTTTTAAGAAGTGGTACTTCGATAGGAGCAAATATTGAAGAAGGAATTGGAGGGCAAAGCAAAAAAGATTTTATTGCCAAATTGCAAATTTCACTAAAAGAAACAAGAGAAACACACTATTGGTTACGCTTATTAAAAGCAACGGATTACTTAACAGAAAACGAAACAAAAAATATACTTACAGAATGTGAAGACATTAGGAACATACTTACAGCCATACTAAAAAGTGCAAAAGCCAATTCTTAATTTTTCATTCTTAATTTTTAATTATAATAAAGATGCCAATAAAATACATACCATACACGCCAAATACAGTTGAAGGGCAAGCCGTTTTAGATAACATTACCCGTACACAACGAGTATTGCGTTATCGTGAAAACAATGAGGTGTATAACCGTATTAAAAGAGGAATGCCCTACTATGAAGTAGAAACCATAGAACAAGTAGGTAAAGCATCTGAAAACATGGTAATGAGAGGCGAATGTATTTCTGCTTGTGCGTATTTAAAAGAGCAAAACATAAAAGTAGATTTGGTATATATTGACCCACCTTTTGCAAGTGGAGCAGATTATGCTAAAAAAGTATATATCCGTAAAAACCCGAAACTTGCCGAGAAGATAAAACAAGCCGAGCAAGAAATGGAAATGGACGAACTAAAGGCTTTTGAAGAAACAATGTATGGCGATATTTGGGAGAAGGAAGATTACCTAAATTGGATGTACGAAAACTTACAAGCCATTAAAAGTATAATGAGTGATACCGCAAGTATTTATGTTCATTTAGATTGGCATATTGGACATTATGTAAAAATATTGATGGATGAGGTTTTTGGAGAGGAAAGGTTTCTAAATGAAATAATTTGGTGCTACACGGGTCCAACAAATCAAAAGAATAATTTCCCAAGAAAGCACGATAATATCTACATATTTACTAATTCAGAAAATTTTATATTTAATGGTGATGATGTTAGAGTTGACTTTAAAAAAAGCACAAAATCAGGAGGTAAAACATCTTTAGCAGGAAAAGGCACAAATGAAGTTTTAGAAGCATTAGATAAGAAAGGTAAAATAATTGAAGATTGGTGGGCTGATGTTGCAGATTTAGGGAAAGTACATAATGAATCTGTTGGCTATTCGACTCAAAAACCACATAAATTACTAAACAGAATAATTAGTGCAAGCTCAAACAAAGGAATGTTTGTAGCCGATTTTTTTGGAGGTAGTGGTGTAACGGCAAAAGTAGCTAATGATTTGGGACGTAAATTTATACATGTTGATATTGGTGTAAACAGCATACAAACCGTAAGAGATAGATTAATTGCCGAAAAAGCCGACTTTAAAATATTAGAGGTAAAAGATGGTGTGAGTTTGTTCCGAAACCCACAACAAACAATGGATAAATTGGCAACATTAATTACTGGTTTACAGCAAAAAGTAGAAGGCGTTTCTAAGTTTTGGTTTGGAGCAATTAACGATAGTAAATTAGGTACAGTACCTGTTTATGTTCCTAACTTAATAGATAGCAAACAAAAGGTGTTGGATATACCTACCATCAACAGAATTATCAACCAAGAAATACAAGAATTAAACATTACAGCTAAAAAGGTAATCGTTTATTACATTGATATTGATGATGAAAAGGAATTAAAGAAATTTATAAAAGATAACAACGCTACTACGGTAGATATAGAACTTAAAGACCTTAAAAATTTGCTACACGAAACAGTAGTAAATGATGAGGTTGAATTTACGTGCAAAAAAGTAAAAGTAACCAACGAGAATAAAAATCTTTTTGATACAGCCGATGCCAAAGAATTGTACGAAGTAAGCATTGACCGATTTGTAAGCGACAGACTAATACAAAAAATAAATGCCTTTAACGAAAAAGGAAATTCACAATCCTTAAAAAACGGAAAAGCATTTAATCCAATCGGAATAAGTGAAGAAGGATTGGAATTAATAGAACTCATTTCTTTGGACTGCAAGAACAAAAAAGGAGAATGGCTTAGCTCAACTGAAATTAAAATTGACAAATTAGGTTATACAATCTCAAACGGAGAAAAATCAAAAAGTTTTTGGAACGGAAAAATTACTACAACTGAAAAGCCTTTGAGAATAAAAATAAGAAATATAAGTGGAGACGAATTAATTGCAGAGATAAAATAACAACAATGAAATATTACATAATTGCAGGAGAAGCTTCGGGAGATTTGCACGGTGCAAATTTAATGAAAGCTTTAAAGGAAGAAGATGAAAAAGCAGATTTCAGATTTTGGGGAGGAGATTTAATGACAGAGCAAGCTGGCAAGCCTGTGAAACATTATAGAGACTTAGCATTTATGGGGTTTGCAGAGGTGATTATGAATTTAAAAACCATTCTCGGTAATATTTCCTTCTGTAAAAATGATATTCTTAAAACAAAACCAGATGTATTAATTCTAATAGATTACCCTGGCTTTAATCTTCGTATAGCCGAATTTGCAAAAAAAAATAATATAAAAGTTTACTATTACATTTCTCCACAAATTTGGGCATGGAAAGAGGGTAGAATAAAAGAGATAAAGAAAAATGTAGATAAAATGTTTGTAATCCTTCCTTTTGAAAAGGATTTTTATAGCAAACACAATTTAGAAGTTGATTTTGTTGGTCATCCATTAATTGACGCTGTTAATTCTCGTACTAGAATTGACGATGAAACTTTCAGAAAAGAATTTAATTTAGACGAAAGACCAATAGTTGCAATTCTGCCAGGAAGTAGAACACAAGAGATCAAGAAATCTCTTCCTCTGATGCTTAGTGTGAAGGAAAATTTCGACAACTATCAATTTGTTATTGCTGGAGCACCATCTCTTGGTGTAGATTATTATCAGCAATTTATAAAAGATAACCAAGTGAAATTGATAAGCAATAGGACATATGATTTGCTCCAACATTCGGAGGCTGCGTTAGTTACATCGGGCACGGCAACATTAGAGACGGCTCTTTTTAGAGTGCCAGAGATTGTATGCTATAGGGCTAATTTTATTTCGTACTATATCGGCAAAAAACTAATTAAAATCGACTATATTTCGCTCGTTAATTTAATAATGGATTCTGAAGTTGTTACTGAACTTATTCAAGATGAATTCAATACAAAAAGATTAACATCGGAATTGAAAAATATACTAGTGGGGGATGGAAGAAGAAGTATGTTAGAAAATTTTGATAAACTAATCTCAATTTTAGGAGGGTCTGGAGCATCAGCAAAAACAGCTCAACTAATGGTAAAATATTTGAATGAATAAATTTTTAGTTTTATTGGTGTTTTTAATCTCTTCTCTTTCATCAGTTGTTGGAGGAGAAATACAAGATATCAAAGTAAGATTATTCTCGTCTTACAATGGCACATCAGCAATGTTGTCTGCTAAAAATGGAATATATTTCCTGATAGCACAGGACTCTCATGGCAACGCAATAGATACAATCACCAAATTAGATTCAAAAGATAAAAATAGAGGGCTCCTTTACTTATGGATGAGTTCTGGCAAGGTTGTTTTCAAAAAGAATGGGGTAATTTTAGGTAGCTACAGTAATGTTAATTTGAAAGCCGCAGACGATAATTCTACATTCACAGTTAGATATTCGAAACAGAAAGAAAGGATTTACGATGGATCGTTGAATGTTAAATTGAATGAAAGAAATATAGAATTAATCAACAATGTTCGCATGACTAGCTATGTTGCGGGAGTTATCGAGTCAGAAATTGGGAGTAAGGGAAATCTAGAGTTTTATAAAGTTCAGGCAATATTGGTAAGAACTTATGCCCTTAAAAATATTAACAAATTTATTGATAAAGGATATAATCTAACCGACGATGTAAGGAGTCAAGTTTATTTTTCTAAGAGTTATTTTTCTAAAAACAGTAAGATTATAAAGAAAGCAGTAGCACAAACTAAGGATATGGTTATTGTGGGTGATAATAATAATATTATAGATCCTGTTTTTCATGCAAATAGTGGAGGGCAAACAATGAAAGCAGCAGATGTTTGGAATTTCGAATTTCCATACCTTCAATCTATCAACGACCCTTATAGCTCTTTAACTAAATCATCAAGTCTATCGTGGAAAAAAGAGGTTTCAGTAGATAGATACTTACAATATTTCTATAAAGAAGCTCCAAAATATAGAAATAATAAGTCCTATAAAAATGCAGTATTGTCTTTTAAACAATTAAGTAGAAAAGCTAGTTTCAAATATAAAGATGTAGAAATTCCTTTAAAAAGAATACGCTCTGAGTTTAAACTGAAATCTACATTTTTTAATGTTTCTACTAAGAATAACAAAGTAGTTATATCAGGAAAAGGATATGGTCATGGAGTAGGTCTTTCGCAAATAGGGGCAATAAATATGGGTAAAAAGGGTTTTAATTACAATCAGATTATAAAGTTTTACTTTAAAGGTGTAAGTGTAGTAGATGTTAACGACACTACTCTAGCTTATAAATAAAGTGGTTCTACCCTTATTTGTGTGGAAAACAAAAAAGTATTAGAGTAAAAATTAGATTATAAGATTACATAGTAAAGACAAAATAGGTACAGTAATCCTTTAAACCCTTAATCTTTTATTTTATTAAGGATGTAATTTATTCAAATTTCCACAACATTCGTGGTAGTACCAATAAAGTAATATAAAGGATAGAGTGTTTTTGAGATTTAACATTATATTAGCCAAAAATTAAATTCAAACAGAAAATAACAATGAAAAAAATAGTTTTAATATTATTAGTGGCATCAACAGCTTTGTTAAGTAGTTGTGGATCAGGAATGGACGTAAGTTACGATTACGATAGAAGTGTTGATTTCACAAAATTTTCTACTTATGCAATTGCTGAGTGGAATGAAGATAATTCGGAACTTGTTGATCAATTCACAAAAAATAAATTGCAAAATGCTATGCGTACTCAAATGGAGTTACGTGGAATGACAGAAGTAAAAGACAACCCTGATTTGGTAGTTGATGTTTTTATCGTTACTAGTACTGAGGAATATACTACTGCTTATACTACTCACATGGGTGCTGGTGGTTACGGTGGCTGGGGAGGCTATGGTGGCTGGTACGGTAGAGGATACGGTTATGGAGGAATGAACTATGGAGTCGCTTCAACACAATATGTAGAGCACGAAAAACTAATGGGAACTGTTGTAATTGATGTTTATGATGAGCGTACAAAGAAACTTGCATGGCAAGGGGTAGCTAAAGGTGAGCTAAATCAAGATTCTAAACCAACAGAGAAAGGAGTAAATAATATGATGGATAAGATTTTTTACAAATATCCAATAAGCAAGAAATAGAGAGTTATAACTCCAAAGATAAAAAATAGGTCACTAAATTTTTAGTGACCTATTTTTTTTGCCTAAATTTCAAGTACTAACATTCAATAAATCTGAGATGAAAAATGCATTGAAAATTGTACTTGTAATAGTTGTAGCCATTGGGGTATTTTATATCTACAGTACAAGTAATTATAGAGATGGTAATTATTACCCAATTACAGTATTCGACAATGACGTAAAAGAAGTTGGCGATACATTAACAATAATGACATACAATATAGGGTGGCTATCTGGTCTAACAAATAATCTACCCGTTGAGAGGAGCGAAGAATTATATAAGAATAACTTAGAGAGTGTAATAAAATCTTTGGATAGTTTTCATCAGAACATCATTGCTTTTCAGGAAATAGATATTTATTCTGATAGATCTTACAATTACAATCAACCTGATTCTTTGGCAAAATACCTTGGTTATAAATATGGTGGATTAGCAGTAAACTGGGATAAAATTTTTGTTCCATTTCCTGGTTACAACCCAAAATACTTTTTTGGTAAAACAGTTTCAGCTCAGTATATTTTATCAGATTTAGAGATTCTAGATAATAAAGCCGAAAAGTTAATAAAACCAATTAATGCACCTTTTTACTACAACGCATTTTACCTTGATAGGTTAATCCAAAAAACACTGATTAAAACTAAAAAAGGTAATCTTATGATTTTGAATGTACACCTCGAAGCGTTTGACGAAGAAACTAGAGTTAACCATATAAAACGGACTATTGAAGTATTTGATATATATAGAAACCAAATACCTACAATCTTACTTGGCGACTTTAATAGTCCGCAGTGGGAAGAAGGATCACGTAATGAATTGTTGAATAAACTATTTGAAATGGATAATGTTTCCAATGCAATTTCAGATTCTATCTACAAACAGAATATGGTTAAGCACAACACTTATCCAACAGAGAATCCTTATGAAAAAATTGACTTTATCTTTTATAATTCAGACAGAATTAGGGCAATTGATGCCGATGTAATGCAAGAAATTGGTACACCTTCCGACCACTTCCCAGTTTGGATGAAGTTTGTTGTTAAGTAATTTTCAACAAAACTTGATCTACGCGTAGAATCAAAATACAAAAAAAGCACAAAGGAATAAGAAATTTTCTTTGTGCTTTTCTATAAATTATAAGTGTTATAAACTACTATTTTTTCACTGCTACTGGAACAATTAACTTAACCTTATCAACAATAAGAGATTCTGGCAAGTCCATCATACAAGCATAGCTCCCATTTTTGCTACATTCTTTATTCCCAAATACAGAACATGGACGACAATCCATATCTAATTGAGCTGCCCATTCTATAGATTGGCCATAACCCATAAACCCAGCATAAGGATGAGTTGCTCCCCAAACAGAAACTACTTTCGTTCCAACCAAAGATGCCATGTGCATATTTGCAGAATCCATGCTAATCATAGTGTCAAGGTTTGACATTAAATTTAACTCTTCGCCTAGGTTCATCTTTCCTGCAGCCAAAATTGTTTGAGGGTACTTATCCCAAAGACCTTTTAGTTTCTGAACTTCTGCTTCTCCTCCTCCAAAAAGAAAAATTTTAGATTTAGGATATGTTTTTTGAAGTTCTTCTATAAGAATTCCAACTTTATCAAATCTATATTTTTTTCCTTTGTACTGAGCAAAAGGTGCAATACCAAGCCATGGACCAGCTTTTGCCCCTGCTTCTTTTCGTACAATTGGAGAGACTTTAGCTCTTTTTTTACGAGGTAATTTATGAGATAACTTTACAGGGATATCTAATTTTCTAAATACATCAGCATATCTCTCGGTAGTTAGTTTCAACTGCTTAGAGTTTTGTGCTGATTGTTTTACAAGATTACCTTTATCTGTTCTTCCTTTGTGTATAGAGGCAACATTTATTCCTCTCATACGGAATAACCCACTTAAAACCTGCGAACGCATTACACTGTGCAAGTCTACAACAGCATCAAAATTTGTATCTTTTCTTAGTTCCTGGAATAATTTGTACATCCCAGTAAGACCTTTATGATCACCATCTAAGTCGGGAGAAACAAATTTAAATCTTTTAATACCATCAAAAAACACCTTGAATCCATCCCTAGAAACATATGTAATGTTTATGTCGGGGTTAGATTTCAAGACCTCTTTAATTACTGGAACAGTCATCGCAACGTCTCCCATTGCCGACATTCGTATTACCAATAGATTCATACTCGTTGTAGTTTAAGGTTGTAGTAGGTTTTTTCTATTTTTTATCTTTATACAATACAGGATTTAAGCTGTCATCATTATACATCTTCATCTGTTTGTATTCTTTCATATACTTTTTTCCAGACTCCATATCTGCCAAAAGATCATCCATAGCTGAAGTTAGGTCTTTTTCTTGCTCCAACAAAATATTTAATTTTTTATTACAAGCCTCTACATGAGATTCAGAAACACCATCGCGAGTTGTTTCCTGACGCATGTGATATATCTTTAAATATAAAATAGATAATCTATCTGTTGCCCAAGCTGGACTTTCGGTATTTATTGAAGCATTGTCTTCAACTTTTATACCTTTAAATTTTTCGAGAAAATAACTATCGATGTACTCAACCATATCTGTTCTCTCTTGATTAGAAGCATCAATTTTACGTTTAAGAACTAAAGCTGCAACGGGGTTAATTTCCGGATCGCGGATAATATCTTCGTAATGCCACTGAACAGTATCTATCCAGTTTTTGTGATAAAGAAGTGCTTCTATACTACCTTTCTCAAAAGGATTATTTATAGGGGTTTCAACCCTATCAGTAATGTGATAAGTATCTATACTCTGGTTGAAAATCTCTCTGCAAAGTTTTGTAAACATAATTAGTTTTGATTTTGTGTGAGCAAATATAATAAGTAGGAATTAATATCTAGAATAAATATGATGAATAGTTTTTTAGTGGTGAGTAATGTAGTTGCTAATGAACAGTACCCAGTTAATAGTAATTACTGATCCAGTAATGTTGTAATACAGTTAATTTAATGTTGCCACAATATTTGTTCTTTAAAACTATATTTTCCTGTTATACTAATCATAATTTACTACCTCACTTCTTTACTGTATTACTGTTTCACTACTTTACTGTTTCACTACAAACTCCTATATTTGCACTTTCAAAAAATCAATATGACGCCAAAGGAACTTATTACTTTATACAAAAGCTCTTCAAATGTTGAGCGAATAGTCAAAGAACTAGATAAAGACAGCAGAGCAAAAATTTGTTTTAGCGGGTTAATTGGTGCCATGAAATCTTTTTATGGAACAGCTTTATTTCGTAAAGTAGATAAACCTTTCCTTTTTGTGTTAAACGACAAGGAGCAAGCAGCATATTTTTTGAACGAAGCTGAACAAATTGTCGGTCAAAAAGATGTTCTTTTTTATCCTGGTAGCTATCGTCGTCCGTATGAGATAGAAGAAACAGATAATGCTAATGTGCTTCTAAGAGCTGAGGTTTTAAGTAGAATAAACAGTCATCGTAAACCAGCAATTATTGTTACTTATCCTGATGCACTTTTCGAGAAAGTTATTACTCGTAAAGAGATGGATAATAATTCTTTGAAGGTAGCTCTGGGAGATAAATTATCTATAGATTTTCTTAACGAAATGCTTTTTGAATATCGTTTCAACAGGGTTGATTTTGTTACAGAACCAGGCGATTTTTCTGTTCGGGGAGGTATAGTAGATGTATTCTCATTCTCTAACGATAATCCTTACCGTATAGAGTTTTTTGGTGATGAGATTGAAAGCATCAGAACATTTTCGGTATCTAATCAGTTGTCTTTAGAAAAGGTAACTAAATTCAAAATAATACCTAACGTAGAGGAAAAACAAGTAGATGAAGTAAGAGAGAGTTTCCTTAAATATATTTCCGAAAAATCAGTTGTAATCTTAGATAATGCCCAATATGTTGGCGATAGATTAGATTTACTTTTCAGTAAAGCTGTTGTTGCATTTGAATCTCTTCAAGGAGAATTAAAACACCTTGAGCCATCGGAGTTATTTATTGACTCTAAAAAACTTTACAAACAATTATTAGATTTCTCGCTGGTAGAGTATTCTACTAAGCCGTTGTTTAAAGCAGATTTGTTTGTAAAAGTAGATGCCAAACCTCAACCATCCTTCAATAAGAATTTCAATTTACTTACTCAGAATTTGGCTGAGAATTCACACACAGGAATTCAGAATTTATTGTTGTGTGCAAACGAGAAACAAGTAACTCGTTTTAAGGAGATTTTCGAAGATATTGGACACGATGTAAAATACACAGCAAAAGAATTCCCTATACACGAAGGGTTTGTTGATAACGATAATAATTTGGCTATTTATACCGATCATCAAATTTTTGAGAGATACCATAAATTCAGCCTAAAAAACAGTAATAGAGATAAGCAAGATGTTACTCTAAAAGAACTGAGTAAACTTGCTATTGGAGATTTTGTAACTCACATCGATCACGGAATTGGAAAGTTTGGAGGACTTCAAAAAATAGAGGTAGAAGGGAGGTTGCAGGAAGCGATAAAACTTGTTTATTCTGATAGTGATTTGCTTTATGTGAGTATACATTCTTTGCACAAGATATCTAAGTTCAACGGTAAAGATGGGAAAGTGCCAAAGGTTAATAAACTTGGTACTCCTGCTTGGAATGCTCTTAAGAAAAAGACTAAGAAAAAAGTAAAAGAAATAGCTTACGATTTAATAAAGTTATACGCAAAACGTCGTTCTCAAAAAGGGTTTCAGTTTACACCAGATTCATATTTGCAACACGAGCTCGAAGCATCTTTTATGTACGAAGATACTCCTGATCAGTTTACAGCTACGCAAGATGTGAAAGCTGACATGGAGAGTGAAAGACCAATGGATAGATTGGTTTGTGGCGATGTAGGTTTTGGTAAAACAGAAGTGGCTATACGTGCGGCATTTAAGGCAGCTACCGATGGTAAGCAAGTTGCAATTCTTGTACCTACTACAATCCTTGCATTTCAGCATTACAAAACATTTACCGAAAGGCTGAAAGATATGCCTGTAACTATAAATTATCTTAACAGATTTAGATCAGCTAAACAAAAGAGAGAGACTTTGGCAGGACTTAAAGATGGAACTGTTGATATTGTAATTGGCACCCATCAGCTAGTTGGTAAAAGTGTTGAGTTTAACGATTTGGGATTGCTAATTGTTGATGAAGAACAAAAATTTGGAGTATCTATTAAGGACAAGCTAAAAACTATAAAAGCCAATATTGACACCCTCACCCTAACGGCTACACCTATTCCACGAACATTACAGTTTTCGTTGATGGCTGCTCGTGATTTATCGGTAATTAACACACCGCCACCAAATAGACATCCTATAGATACACAGGTTGTAACATTTAACGAAGAAGTTGTGAGAGATGCTATTTCTTACGAAATTTCTCGTGGTGGTCAGGTATTTTTTATTCACAACCGTATAGAAAATATTGGAGAAGTTGCTGGTATGATCCAGCGATTGGTGCCAGGTGCAAAAGTTGCAATTGGTCACGGTAGACTCGATGGTAAAACTCTTGAAAAATTAATACTTGATTTTATTTCAGGAGAGTTCGATGTGTTTGTTTCTACAACCATTGTAGAAAGTGGAATTGATGTTCCGAATGCTAATACAATGATAATTAACAACGCCAATAATTTCGGACTATCCGATTTACATCAAATGCGAGGAAGAGTTGGACGCTCAAATAAAAAGGCATTTTGTTATTTTATTGCACCGCCGTATTCTGTACAAACCGAAGAGGCTAGAAAACGTTTGCAGGCGCTAGAGCAACATTCTGGTTTAGGCGAAGGATTAAATATAGCTATGAAGGATCTAGAAATTCGTGGTGCTGGCGATATGCTTGGCGGAGAACAAAGCGGATTTATGGCTGATATGGGTTTCGAAACCTATCAGAAAATTATGGCCGAAGCTATAGAAGAACTTAAAGAAACTGAGTTTAAAGAGCTGTTTGATGATGCCGATAAAACCGAGGACAAAGCATTTGTAAAAGATTGCCAGATAGATACTGATTTCGAGATTTTATTACCAGACGATTACGTGAATAATATTTCGGAAAGACTACTTCTTTACAATAAACTAAACACAGTTAAAACTGAAGAAGACCTTACCAAATTCGAAAATGAACTGGTTGATAGGTTCGGAAATATTCCATTACAAACAGTTGATTTGCTCAACTCTATGAAAATAAAATGGATAGCAACAGATTTAGGTTTCGAAAGATTAATAATGAAACAATCTAAACTGATTTGTTATTTTATTAGTAATCCAGAATCGGAGTATTACAAATCGGAAATTTTCACTAAAATACTTGGTTTTGCACAACTTAACCCACGCGATTGTAAACTAAAAGAAAAGAAGAATAAAGCAGGAATACCAGTATTGACCTTGGTTTTTGAAAATATTAACTCAATAGATATGGCATTAACTATCTTTGAGAAAATGGAATAAATAACCACAAAGTTCTACAAGGCTTAATATTCAGAGAACTACTTTGTGTTCCTTTGTGAAAAACTTTGAGGTCTTTGTGGTTAAAAACACAAAATGTTCAGTTTTAATATTAGAAACTTAAAAGCAACTAATGTTACTAAAATTATTTTAGTTTTGCCATTCACATTTATATATTTGAATACGATGAAGGCAAAAGGTAATTTCGAAACATTAGCTATAAGAACACAATCTGAGCGTTCTAAAGAGAAAGAGCATTCTACTGCTTTACACCTAACATCTAGCTATGCTTATGAGAATGCCGAGGAAATGAAAAATATCTTTTCGGGAGAACAACAAGGTAATTTATATTCTCGTATTTCAAATCCGAATACAGCCGAGTTAATTGAAAAAATTTGTTTGATGGAAGGTGCCGAAGATGGTATTGCTACAGCTACAGGCATGTCGGCAATATTTACAGCATTGGCAGGTGTTTTAGAAAATGGAGATCATGTATTGGCTTGCCGATCTATTTTTAGTTCTACAAATACAATTCTTACTAAGATGTTGCCAAAATGGGGTATTTCTTATACTTATGTAGATGTTGATGATACCAAAAATTGGCAAAACTTTGTTCAAGAAAATACCAAAGTTGTTTTTATTGAAACACCTACAAACCCTAGTTTAGATATAATAGATTTAGAATGGTTGGGAAAGTTTAGCGCAAAAAACAATCTTATTTTTATGGTAGATAATTGTTTTGCTACCCCATATTTACAACAACCAATAAAATATGGAGCAAACATAGTTATCCACTCTGCTACCAAATATATCGATGGGCAAGGAAGAGTTTTAGGAGGATTAATTGCAGGCGATAAAATTTTAATTGATAAAATTTTCGGGTTTTCAATTCACTCAGGTACAGCCATGTCTCCATTCAATGCATGGGTGTTGTCTAAAAGTTTAGAAACTCTTGCAGTAAGAATGGATAGGCATTGCGAAAATGCTTTTAAACTTGCAGTAATTCTAGAGAAGCATCCAAAAACGGAACAGGTAAAATACCCATTCCTTGAATCTCATCCCAATTTCGAAATTGCAAAAAAGCAAATGAAACAAGGAGGAGGATTAATATCTTTTGTAGTGAAAGGAGGAATAGAAGGAGGTAAATCATTTATCGATAAATTATCTATGATTTCAATCTCTGCAAACCTTGGAGATACAAGGTCAATTGTTACTCATCCTGCTTCTTCTACACATTCGGGATTAACAGACGAGGAAAAACTAGAATTAAGAATTCTACCAGGGTTAATTAGAATGTCGGTAGGATTAGAACATGTTGATGATATAATTGCTGATATTGAGCATGCATTGAAGTAGAATTTAACCCCAAAATACACTAAGACCTTAACTAAGACCTCAAAGATAATTTTCTTAGTACTCCTTTGAGCAAACCTTTGAGTTCTTAGTGGTTAAAATTACCCCTTCTTCTTATCCCAATTGCTTAAACATCTCCCAAATTACTACTCCAGCACTTACCGAGATATTTAAAGAATGCTTAGTGCCATATTGAGGGATCTCAATAACTTTGTCTGATGCCGAAACTATTTGTTGCTCAACTCCTTTTACCTCGTTACCAAAAATAATTGCATACTTTTTGTTTTTATCAGCTATAAAATTATCAAGCATTACCGCATTTTCTGCTTGTTCTATAGAAATTATTTCTACACTTTCTGCTTTCAGTTTATTTACAACATCAAAAGTGTTTTCAGAATACTCCCAATCTACAGAATCGGTAGATCCAAGTGCAGTTTTATGAATTTCTTTATTGGGGGGAGTAGCTGTTATTCCACATAAATAAATCTTCTCAACCAAAAATGCATCAGATGTTCTAAATACAGATCCAATATTATTTAAGCTTCGTATATTATCTAAAATTACAATTAAAGGTGTTTTATCTGATTGCTTAAACTCTTCTAAATTTTTACGATTTAACTCGCTATTTTTTAACTTTCTCATTATCCAATATTATTAAAAATGGCTCTGCCACAACGTTGCGGAATTATTTACACAAAGTTATTTAAGTTTTCAAAAGTACATATCGAAACTGATTATTTTATTGCGATGTATTTCTTAAATATTTATTTGTAAGACAGTAATGTTTTTAATGGCAATTTCATATATTGCAAATCGCAATACAAAAACCCCTTGACTTGGACAATACAACTTGTTTTGATGGTGTTTTAATTGTCAGAACAAAGCAATTTTAATATTTATATTAACAGATTATAATTGAATTAATTATGAGTAATAAACTAGATGCATCGTTAATGCCAGACGAACAAGGTTTTTTTGGTGAATACGGTGGTAGGTTTGTTCCTCCAATGCTTGAGCCTATTATGCAAGAAATTGGAGATGCCTACGAGAAAATTAAAGATGATCCTGTGTTTAAAGAGGAATTATTCTATTTACAGAAACACTACACAGGTCGCCCATCGCCAATTTTTCACGCCAAAAATATTTCCAATAATATAGGTGGAGCTCAAATCTACCTGAAGCGTGAAGATCTAAACCATACTGGAGCACATAAAATAAACCATTGTTTAGGAGAAGCTCTTCTAGCTAAAAAAATGGGAAAGAAGAAATTAATTGCCGAAACTGGAGCAGGACAACATGGAGTTGCTTTAGCTACAGCGGCAGCTTTGGTAGGTTTGGAATGTGATATTTACATGGGTGAAGTTGATATTGCAAAGGAAGCTCCAAATGTTACAAGAATGAATATTCTGGGAGCAAAAGTTATCCCTGTAACCCATGGACTAAAAACATTAAAAGAAGCTGTAGACTCAGCTTTTGAAGCTTATGTTGGAGATCCTATAACGCAATTCTATGCAATTGGTTCTGTTGTTGGGCCTCACCCTTTCCCGCAAATGGTTAGAGATTTTCAATCGGTTATAGGTCGTGAAGCTAAGGAGCAGTTTCAAGAATTAACAGGTAAACAACCTGAAAACCTTGTTGCTTGCGTTGGTGGAGGATCTAATGCTATGGGTTTATTCACAGAATTTCTTAACGATGAGGATGTAAATATTTTTGGGGTAGAACCTGCAGGAACAAGTTTCAAAACTGGCGATCATGCAGCAACCCTAAAACTAGGCACACCTGGAATGATTCACGGATTTAAGTGTTATTTGTTGCAAGACGAAAATGGAGAACCATCGGCAGTAAATACAATTGCTAGCGGATTGGATTATCCTGGAGTAGGACCTCAGCACAGTTACTTGAAAGATGTAAAAAGAGTTAATTACGAAACTATAAACGATAAGGAAGCAATAGATGCTTTCATGCGTTTATCTCGCGAAGAAGGAATTATTCCTGCATTAGAAAGTGCCCACGCTGTAGCCCATGCTATGAAAATGGCTGCAACAATGAGTAAGAATGAAACTATTTTAGTTAATCTTTCTGGCCGTGGCGATAAGGATATAGATTATATAGTTGAAGTTTATGGCAAGGAATTAGGTCTGGCATAATTTTCTTATAAATATATTATTCTAGTGGGAATTTTGCTTTTGCAGAGTTCTCACTTTTTTATTTACAAACCATTATCAATATTTTAAGTCTAATGGCTTTTCTTCTTTTTTTGGTTCTACCCTTTTTTTAAAAGCATATACTTTGATATAGTCAGTAATTTGAATACTATACTAATGCTATAGATCATAAAAATTCAGAAAACAGTAAGACCCTATTGATTACTTCTGAAATTGCCTAGATATTCTTGTTTCTATTCTAAAGAAGCTACTGTTTCATGCATCTGACTTAAAAGTTGTATTTCAATCCTAGTTCGTAGTTCTCTTTCAATATTAAAATAAGAAACTACCTTTATAGGAGACATACCTTCTACCATTTTCTTGTAATACTTTTTATCTAGTTTTAATAATTTTTGTTTAACATCCATTGTTTCTTCCCATAAATCCATTGCTTGATCAAAATTTAATACTCCTTGTCTTTCTGAATATTCTTTTAGCAAAGTGATGTACTGTGTGTTAAGGTTATTCAATTTAGAGTTGTACTCTTCATAAAGTGGCCAAAAGAAATTAGCATCTTCATTAGTAATAACAATTGACTTTTTCACAACAGATTTCTTATTATCTTTTAAAACCTTGTTCTCTAGGTCTTTGTAATTAGGTGTTTCCTGTGATTTTGCTACTATTGATAGCATGAATACGAATAAAAGTAAAAATGTATATTTCATAATTTTAAGATTAAATTTATTATTTAGGACATTAAATATACGAATTTTAAACTATTTTTTGTAGGATTATTCTTATAAAAGTAAATTATTGTTATTTTGAATCAAAATGAGATTCATGAGATGAGGGAGGGAAATGATTGCTTCAAACTCTAATATCTTAAAATAATACTTAAAAATATTAAATATTGCTTTTAGGACATTTCTTTGTAAATTATTAATAATTGTAAGTTTAATAAGAAACTTACCTTATTATAAGTAATGATGCATAAATCAGTGTTTTATTTACAGAGTTTAATAAAAATGCAATATTATATTTTAAATTGAAATTAAAATACTAATTTTGAAGCAAATTATATTTATATGAAAAAGGATAGTTTACATATGGACGGTATCGATAAAGTTATTGTAAGAGAGCTTATGATGGACGCCCGTACACCTATTCTAGAAATAGCTAGAAAAGTAGGAGTTTCTGGAGCTGCAATTCATCAGCGTCTAAGAAAATTAGAGAAGACAGGTTTATTATCGGGTCATCATCTACATATCGATCCAAAAGTACTGGGGTATAAAACTACAGCTTTTGTTGGATTATTTCTTGATAAAGCAGACGATAACGATAGAATCATTGCAGAATTAAATAGGGTGCCAGAGATATTGGAATGTCATTATACAACTGGAAATTATTCATTGTTTATAAAACTTACTTGTTTTGACAATGATCATTTAATGGAGGTATTGAATAAGCAAATTCAAAAAATAAATGGTGTTTCTAGATCAGAAACATTTATTTCTCTTACTCAAAATATAGGTCGTCAGATTGAAGTTTAGAAGTAATTAAAATTACCTATTAAGCTATTGCAAATTATTTGTAGTAGCTTTTTTTTGGATGAGGTTAAAATCTACAGTACAAAACATTAAGCTTTTCTCGGGTTATGTATACCTTAAGGTAGATTCGTACCCCAAAAGATTAAAAACAGGCATATTACCATTACCTATGTTTTCATCACTAAAAATTCAAAGAGGCTATGAATTTGTAACTTTACAAAAATATATAAAATATGTTTAGGTTAGCTTGTGGATTATACGATCAACTAGAAATTTTCTCTATGAGAAAAACTAAAGTTGAAATATCATACATCAACGATGATGGAAAGGAATTTGATGAGGAAGGGGTAATTACCGATATAATTGCCAAAGATGGTGTTGAACTAATAGTTTTCAATAATCAGAGACAAATTAAAACACAAGATATCATCAAGGTTAATAGTTTGGAATTTCGATAGTTGAAGTTCTAAAAACCACCTTCTTCTTATTTTTGAATATGAAGATATTTGATAATTACGTTTGAATTAATTTACATAACTTGCCGTGCTAAAATAATACTAATAATTTGTATTATTTATTAACGAAACAAACAATAATAATATAGATCAATCGGATATGGCTTGGTTTAAAAGAACTGAAAAAGGAATTACCACTACTACTGAGGAAAAATTAGACGTTCCTAAAGGGTTATGGTATAAAACTCCAAGTGGCAAAATTATTGATACGGACATGCTAAAAAAGAATTTTTATGTAAGTCCTGAAGATGGTTACCACGTAAGAATAGGTAGTGAAGAGTATTTCGAAATCATGTTTGATGATGGTAAATACAAAGAGATTAACGCAAAATTAGATTCGTTAGATCCACTTAAATTTGAGGATAAGAAAAAATATCCAGATAGATTGAAGGAGGTTCAGAAAAAGACTAAACTAAAAGATGCAATTAGAACAGCAATAGGTAAATCTGATGGGGAAAATTTAGTTATAGCTGCTATGGATTTTAGTTTTATAGGAGGTTCTATGGGAGCTGTAGTAGGAGAGAAAATAGCTAGAGCTATTGATTATTCTATCAAGCACAAAGTCCCTTTTATGCTTGTTTCTAAATCTGGAGGAGCTCGTATGATGGAGGCAGCTTTTTCGTTGATGCAATTAGCGAAAACATCTGCTAAATTAGCATTGTTATCAAAAGCAAATGTGCCTTACATCTCGTTACTTACCGACCCTACAACGGGAGGAGTTACAGCATCGTACGCAATGCTTGGAGATATAAATATTGGAGAACCTGGAGCCCTAATAGGCTTTGCAGGACCACGTATTGTAAAAGAAACAATTGGTAAAGATTTACCAGAAGGGTTTCAAACTGCAGAGTTCGTATTAGAACATGGTTTTCTCGATTTTATCGTTGAACGTAAAAATCTGAAAAGAGAAGTTAATAAGTATATTAAGCTTATACTAAATAGATAAGAAGTAAAAAAGAGCCTAGAATTTTAAAAATTCTAGGCTCTTTCTAATTTGCAAGTTGTCTATTTCAACATCATTTCCGTTTCTCCAATAAATTTACCATCGGTATAAACAGCAACTAAGTATACTCCTTTTTTAAATTCGTATTGATTTGTTCCAACAAACACACAAACATCAAGTGATTCTTGCTCGTAGTACACATCTGTTTTAGCGCTGTAATTCATTTTCTCACCATCAACTACAAATGAGTTTCCTCCTGGCCCTGACAGTAAAACATTATCGGGTGTAGCCACGCGTACGTAAATAGATTTATTGCCTGTTTTTGTAAGCTTATTTCTCCCTAAGGTCATACAAACTCTAATTTTATCTGTTCTTCTAACTCTATCGGTAGTGCTAATTTTACCACTAGAACTAATTTTTACTCCTTCGGATTTAAGGTTGAATACGTCTAATACTGCTCCTTTCTCCACAGCTTTAGCTAAATCTAAATTCTGATTTGCCAATCTTTCTGTCATAAGAGTTTGTTCTTGAAGTTTCATTTCTGCACTATCTCTCTGAACAACCAGAATTTGATTTACTCTATCAAGCGAGTCAGCTAGAAGAAACAATTGACGTTTTTCGCTCTTCATCCTATTCACCATCCTCTTATACTTTCTAAGCAAAGCAGGATATGCTTTCATTTGATCTAAAGAATCTCTCATACTCGAAATTCTTTCTTGTTGATCTAGCATTTCAGTATTCAGAGAATCGTTACTCAATTTAACTCCTTCGTATTGTAATTCCATTTGGGCTAACTCTCCAACAATTTCTTCTTTCTGCTGGATTAAGTATTCCTCATTTTCCTTATTAATACCATACGAGTAAAAAATATAACCTAAAGCAGAAATAAGTAAGATGCCAAATATCCAAACTAATACTTTTAGTTTATGATCTTTTTCGGCCTTTTCTTGAGATTGCCTAGGTGTCAAATTATTTTCTTTCATTATTTGATCAGACATTGTTTTAAATTTTATTAAATTTAATAATAACAAAAATAGTGTAAACATATCATAGCACAAATAATTCTTGTCATTATGAATGCCATTTCATCATTTTTTGATATTCTTTTCCCTGATTTATGTAAGTCGTGCAATAGACCTATAAATAAAGGAGAAAAAATTATATGCACAAGTTGCAGACATAAATTGCCTCAAACAGACTACCATTTATATAAAAACAACAAAATAGAGAAAATATTTTATGGAAGGTCAAAAATTGAATTTGCCAGTTCCTTTCTATTCTTCAATAAAAATAGTCTAACTCAAAACCTAATTCACAAATTAAAATATAAAGGACATCAAGAAATAGGTACACTAATAGGCAATTGGTATGGGACCAAGCTAAAAGAAGAAAGCAACTTGTACTTTGATTTTATTGTGGCTGTACCTCTTCACAGACATAAGGAACGTAAAAGAGGATATAATCAGGTTGATACTTTTGGCAAATCTCTTGCAGAAATCTTTGAAGCAGAATATTCTAAAAATAACTTAGTTAGGATTTACAAAAGCGAAACACAAACTAAGAAATCTAGATTTGCTAGATGGCTTAATGTAAAAGAGATATTCGATTTAAATGACCATGAATTATTTCAGAATAAAAGAGTATTATTAATCGATGATGTTGTAACCACAGGCGCTACGCTTGATGCATGTTGTAATGAATTATCAAAATCTACGGGAGTAAAAATAAGTGTTGTTACTATGGCAATAACCAGTTAAAATATCATGTTTTTTTAGATTAATAACTAGAGTTATTGTATAATATATCCCAAATTTGTAATCATTAATTTTTAAAAAATCGATAATAAATGAAATTAGCAAAGATTATATTCACAATAAGTATTGCATTGATTTTTAGTACTGATATATTAGGACAAGGCTACAAGGATGGTAAATACAGCAAGGAAAAAGAATCAGATGTTTTTGTTCTTGAAAAAATTTATGAAGTTCAAAAAATATCACCATACAAAGGAGGTGATAAGCCAGTAAAAAATATAATATTATTAATTGGCGATGGCATGGGTAGCTCTCATGTTTTTGCGGGGATTACTGCCAATAAAGGAGATACGTACTTTCAACAATTCACCAACAACGGATATTCAAGAACAGCTTCTGCAAACAAATACAAAACAGATTCGGCTGCTGGTGGAACCGCAATTTCTACAGGAGCTAAAACAAATAATGGTTCTGTAGGTATTGATGTTAATAACAAACCCGTAGAAACAATACTTGAAATTGCAGATAAAAATGGTAAAGCAACAGGTATGGTTGTAACCTCATCAATTACACACGCTACGCCTGCTTCGTTTATTTCTCATCAATTACACAGAAAAATGTATGAAGAAATTGCACATGATTTCCTTAGCACTGATATTGATGTATTTATTGGAGGAGGAAAGAATAATTTCGATGATAGAAATGATGGATTGAATCTATTAGATAGTTTAAAAAATAAAGGTTATTCTATTATTGATAATGAAAGAGATATAATGAAATTTAGTGGAGATAAGCTAGCAGGATTTATAGCAGATGGACATCCAAAAGGAATTTCAGAGAGAGGAAATGTTTTAGTTCCATCAACAACTAAGGCAATCGAAATATTATCGAAAAATGAAAATGGTTTCTTTCTAATGATAGAAGGATCACAGATCGATTGGGCCGCTCATGATAATGATGCAGGTGAATTAATAAAAGAAATTGCCGATTTTGATAAAGCAATTGGTGAAGCGCTAAAATTTGCCGAAAAGGGTGGAAATACTCTTGTAATAGTTACTGCAGATCACGAAACTGGGGGTTTTATTGTAAAAGATGGAAATGATAAAACGGGGGAAGTAGATGGTGTTTTCGCATCAAAAAGCCATACACCTACTATGGTTCCAGTATTTGCTTATGGACCAAGCGCTGATAAATTTAGAGGTATCTATCTGAATATTGAGATTTTCAATAAGATGTTAGAGGCTTATGGTTTTAATAAAACTAACATATCTAAGAAGTAAAAAAGATATATATTTATCAAAGCCCGTCATTTAAATTAAATGACGGGCTTCTTATTTACATGAATTATTGTGAATGTAATTATGAGATATTCACTTAATTTCATATATAATTCCGATTAACAAAAAAACAACTTTGAGGTTTTAGAATACAAAAGATTATAGGTACTTTCGCCGTTTGATAGAAACACTACTTTAGTAATATTTATTTATAGTTATGAGTGAGCCAATTAAACACGAATGTGGTATTGCATTAGTAAGGTTATTAAAACCAATTTCTTTTTATAAAGAGAAATACGGAAGTGCATTTTATGGATTAAATAAAATGTACCTGATGATGGAAAAACAGCACAACCGTGGGCAAGACGGAGCAGGTATAGCAAACATTAAATTAGATGTTCCAGCAGGTAAACGATACATTAGTCGTGTGCGTTCTAACAATCAACAACCTATACAAGATGTTTTTGCTAAAATCAACGGAAAGTTGAACGAGGCAATGGAAAACAATCCTGATAAAGTTAACGATATGGAGTGGCTAAAAAATGAATTGCCTTTTTCTGGTGAGTTATTTTTAGGACACGTTCGTTACGGTACTTTTGGTAAAAATAGTATAGAGAGTGTTCACCCATTTTTGCGTCAAAACAACTGGATGAGCCGTAATCTTATAGTTGCAGGTAACTTCAACATGACAAACACTCAAGAGCTTTTTGAGAGTTTAGTAGATTTAGGACAGCACCCAAAAGCTGAGGCAGACACCGTAACTATTATGGAAAAAATTGGTCATTTTTTGGATGAGGAAGTTGAAAGACTTTACTACGAACACAAAGCTCACGGTGTTTCTAAAAAGGAAGCAACTCCACTTATTGCAAGAGATTTAGATCTAGAAAACATACTTAAACAAGCATCTCCTCGTTGGGATGGCGGATATGCTATGGCTGGATTAGTTGGTCATGGAGATGCCTTTGTTCTTAGAGATCCTTGGGGTATTCGCCCTGCTTATTACTATGCCGATGATGAGGTTGTAGTGGTAGCATCGGAGCGTCCTGTTATTCAAACTTCTTTCAATGTTGCTTTCGAGGATGTTAAAGAATTAGAAAGAGGAAAAGCTCTAATTATAAAAAAAGATGGTAGGATTTCTACTCCTCAGGTTTTAGAGAAAAGAGAAAATAAGGCTTGTTCTTTCGAGCGAATTTATTTCTCGAGAGGTAGTGATAAAGAAATTTACAACGAGCGTAAGGATTTAGGAAAAAGAATGGTTCCTGCAATTGTTGATGCAGTTGAAGGTGATCTTAAAAATACTGTTTTCTCTTTTATACCAAACACTGCCGAAACTGCATACTACGGAATGATAGAAGGAGTGTCTGATTACATGAAAAAGCAACAGAAAAAACTAATATTAGAATGTGGTGCAAATATTACTCCTGAAAAATTAGAGGAGATTATGGCTATGACTCCAAGAGTTGAGAAAATTGCTGTTAAGGATGCTAAGCTTCGTACTTTTATTACCGAAGACGATTCTAGAGATGATCTTGTGGCACACGTTTACGACATTACATACGGGTCTGTAAAAGATAATGATAACCTTGTAATTATCGACGATAGTATCGTTCGTGGTACTACGTTAAAACAAAGTATAATTAGAATTTTGGATAGATTAAATCCTAAGCGTATTGTTATTGTTTCTTCTGCTCCACAAATTCGTTACCCCGATTGTTATGGTATAGATATGGCTAAGCTTGAAGAATTTATTGCTTTCCGTGCAGCGTTAGAATTGTTGAAAGACACAAAGCAAGAAGGTATATTAGATGATATTTATAAGAAATCAAAAGCTCAAGTTGGCAAATGCGATTCTGATATTGTGAATTATGTGCCAGCTATGTTTCTACCTTTTACCAATCAGCAAATTTCTGATAAGATTGCTGAAATGTTGAAGACACCAGAGATAAATGCTGAGGTTAAAATCATCTATCAAACAGTAGAAGATTTACACAAATCTTGTCCTACAACACCAGGCGATTGGTATTTCACAGGAGATTATCCAACACCAGGAGGAAATAGAGTTGTAAACAATGCGTTTATCAACTTTATGGAAGGAAATAAAGGACGTGCATATTAATA
>JADGDT010000001.1:35423-50405 GCA_016744755.1 Ichthyobacteriaceae bacterium
GTATTTCACAGGAGATTATCCAACACCAGGAGGAAATAGAGTTGTAAACAATGCGTTTATCAACTTTATGGAAGGAAATAAAGGACGTGCATATTAATAGAGCCTTTAGCCTTTGGCTAGATTTATTAATGAAAAACAACCATCGTAGAGACCTACGAGAGTTGAAAACCTCGTAGAGTCGGAATTAGACTAGTTAGCCTTTGGCTTTTAGCTAAATTTAATTATTAATAACGTAGCCAAAGGCTAATAGCTAATGGCCAATAGCATATAAAAAATGGGAAATTTTGTTAAAGAATTGCAATGGCGTGGTATGATTCACGACATTATGCCTGGTACTGATGAGCAACTTGCTAAGGAAATGACTGCTGCTTACGTGGGAGTTGATCCTACTGCAGATTCTCTTCACATTGGTCACTTAGTTTCTATAATGATGCTAAAACATTTTCAGGTTGCAGGACACAAACCACTTATGTTGGTTGGTGGAGCAACAGGAATGATTGGTGACCCATCAGGTAAATCAGCTGAGCGTAATTTGCTTGACGAAGCTGCTCTAGCACATAACCAAGCTGGCATAAAAGCACAGATGGAGAAGTTTCTTGATTTTAATTCTGATGCTCCTAATGCTGCCGAGATGGTAAATAATTACGATTGGATGAAGGACTTTAGTTTCCTTGATTTTATTCGTGATATTGGTAAGCACATTACTGTAAATTACATGATGAGCAAAGATTCTGTAAAAAAACGTCTTAGCTCTGAGTCTTCGGTAGGTATGTCTTTTACTGAGTTTACATACCAATTGGTACAAGGAAATGATTTCTTACACCTATACAATACCAAAAATTGTATGATTCAAATGGGTGGATCAGATCAGTGGGGAAATATAACTACTGGTACAGAAATGGTAAGACGTATGGCTGGAGGTAAGGCGTACGCAATTACTTGTCCATTGATTACAAAAGCTGATGGTGGAAAATTCGGAAAAACTGAGTCTGGAAATATCTGGCTCGATCCTAAGAAAACATCACCTTACAAATTCTACCAGTTTTGGTTAAATACTTCTGATGCTGATGCTGAGAAGTACGCTAAGATATTCACATTACTTACAAAAGATGAAATCTCTGAATTGGTAGCTAAACATAACGAAGCTCCACACTTAAGAGTTTTACAACAAAAACTTGCTGAGGAAGTAACTGTTATGGTTCACTCTCGCGAGGATTACGATGCAGCTGTAGAAGCTTCTCAAATTTTGTTCGGAAAAGCTACTTCTGAGTCTTTGAAAAACTTATCGGAATACAACTTCCTTTCTGTATTTGAAGGTGTACCACAAGGTACAGTTGCTAAATTAGACGTAGAGGCAGGACTTTCTATTGTTGATGTTCTATCTGATATTTCAGGTTTCTTAAAATCGAAAGGAGAAGCTCGTAGAGCTCTAAAAGAAAACTCTATATCTGTAAATAAAGAGAAAATTAAGGACGACTACGTAATCGAAACTAAAGATTTGATTAACGGTAAATACATTTTATTACAGAGAGGTAAGAAGAATTATTTCTTGCTAATTGCTGAATAATTAGAATGGTTAACTGTTATCTAAATGATTTTATTCCCCAACCCTACAAGGGTTAAATAATTTAAGAGGGGTGTTTATTAGATCTTAACTTTGTTATCCTATGTTTATAGAATTTAGGAAAATTTTAGAATAATGCAATCTTAGAATAAATAGAAATGAGGAATAGCTAGCTATTCCTCATTTCTATTTGCTTATAACTTTTAAGATTAGCTGAATTTAATATCAATTATATTGTAGAGCTGAGGTGATTTAATGCTCTGCATCCAAAATATTAATTTGTGTAATCTACTTTGTAAACTCTATGGCAGGTAACACAGTTGTTTGTAAGTGCGGCCAATTGCTTCGTTGTAGTTTTAGGATTGTAGTTTACTTTCGCACTATCGGCAATTGCTTGGAATAAATCGTGTCCAGCAAACCCCATTTGTTTACATGCCAATGGAGATAATTTCAACAATCTAGCTGGTGTCTCTGCAATTGAAGCTTTACCTTGTCTTGTAGCTGCTTTAACAATCATTTCAGGGTTGTTTTCAGCCATTCCTTGGTGTACTTCATTAATTACTTCGAGGTAATCTCTCATTTCACTCATTACCAAGTCTCGTAAATCTGGAGCGTATTTAACGGTTGTTCTAGTGTCTTTTGTCTCTATCATTTCTGTACCTGTAAAAAGTAGTATATATCCCAATACTAGAGTTAGAGCAACAAAAATAACATTCGAAATAATCAATCCTTTTTTCATTTTTATATTTTTTACGAGGGCAAATATATACCTTTTATTTAGAATCAATTAAAATTATAAAAAATATATTCCAACTATTAAAATTGAATGATATTTGCATAAAAATCAACGATGAACTTAAATATAGATGGCAGAACAAATATGATGTTGGTATTTTTAATATCAACAATTGTCGGTGCTTTTTTGTTTGGGGTGTTAGGAAATCTTTCGGTATTCTTCTTTCTAGATATCAATACTTTCGGCTCTAGTTTTGACGTTGACTTGTTATCGCAACAGCAACAGTTAAATATATTTAGACTAACACAACCTTTAAACACGGTAGGAATATTTTTAGTTTCGCCTCTAGTTGTGAAGTATCTTTTTCGAAATAAATCATCTTTTTGCTTCTCGTGGCAACGTATTTCTTACTCTTCTATTCTGAGTGCCTCAGTACTCATAATTATTGTTAAGCCCATTGTATCGTGGCTTTCGATTGTTAATGGCAATTTTGATTTCACTGTTTTAGGCAAACTTGGAGAATCACTTCTAGGAACTGCTAAGCTTCTTACAGATAAAATGACAATTGTTACGGTTTCAAATTCTATAGAAGAATTACTGTTGAACATGTTGATTATTGCACTTATTCCGGCTATTGCGGAGGAATTATTTTTCCGTGGATTTTTACAACAATTTTTAGGTAAGCTTACAAGCAATTATCATGTTTCAGTTTGGATTACAGCTATTGTGTTTGGGGTGATACATTTTAATATCGTTAATTTACTACCATTAGTTTTCTTAGGAGCAATCCTCGGTTATATCTATCACTTTTCGCAGAATATTTGGATTTCAATCTTAGCTCACTTTATTAATAATGCTTCGCTATTATGGTTCGTTTATAAGTACTCTTACGATGTAAAAGATATAGGTACTGAAAGTATACCAGTGCAATCTATTATTTTTTCATTAGTAATGACCTCTGCTTTATTGTTTTTTATGTACACTGCTTGGGAGCATAGGAAGGCTGTAGATGCTGGAAAACTTTAATATTTACGATAAATTTGAAATCAACTTTAGGTATATAATTTTCAATTATTTAGCTAGAAAATAAACATAAATTATTCATTTTGTGCATACACTTATATTCAGTAATTTTGCACCTCAAATTTGAAGAATGAAAAAAATCAGGAATTTTTGCATTATTGCACATATCGACCATGGTAAAAGTACTTTGGCCGACAGAATGTTAGAATACACAAGTACAATTACAGTTCGCGAACAGAAAAACCAATTGCTAGACAATATGGATCTTGAGCGCGAAAGAGGAATCACAATTAAGAGTCATGCCATACAGATGGAGTATATGTATGAGGGAGAAGAATATATCCTAAACCTTATTGATACTCCAGGACACGTAGATTTCTCATACGAAGTTTCTCGTTCTATTGCCGCCTGCGAAGGTGCTTTGCTTATTGTAGATGCTGCTCAAAGTATTCAGGCACAAACAATTTCTAATCTTTATTTAGCTCTTGAAAGTGACCTTGAGATTATTCCTGTATTAAACAAGGTAGATTTGCCTAGTTCCAATCCAGAAGAGGTAACGGACGATATAGTTAATCTCATAGACTGTGAGCCTGAAGATGTAATTAGAGCAAGTGCTAAAACAGGTATGGGTATAAAAGACATACTTGATGCGATTATACAAAGAATTCCTGCTCCAGAAGGAGATCCCGATGCTCCATTGCAAGCCTTAGTTTTTGATTCAGTTTATAATCAATTTAGAGGAATAGAAGCATATTTCCGTGTGATGAACGGTACAATTAAGAAAGGTCAGAAGGTTAAGTTTTTAGCTACAGGTAAGGAGTATTTTGCTGATGAAATTGGCACTTTAAAATTAGACCAAGTTCCTCGTAAAACTATAGGACCTGGCGATGTTGGATATATTATTTCGGGAGTTAAAGATCCTTTGGAGGTAAAAGTAGGAGATACAATTACTAGTTCTGAAAACCCAACAGATGTTGCAATAGAAGGTTTCGAAGATGTAAAACCTATGGTGTTTGCAGGAATTTATCCTGTGGTAAATGATGATTTTGAAGAGCTGAGATCGGCTTTAGAAAAACTTCAATTAAATGATGCTTCACTTACTTACGTTGCTGAATCGTCTGCAGCCTTAGGGTTTGGATTCCGTTGTGGTTTCCTTGGAATGCTTCACTTAGAAATTGTACAGGAGCGTTTGGAGCGTGAATTCGAAATGACTGTTATTACCACTATGCCTAACGTTGGATATATAGCATATTTAAACAAGAATCCTGATGTGCCAATGGTGGTTAATAATCCAGGAGACTTACCAGAATCAACAATATTAAATAGGGTTGAAGAACCATATATCACAGCTTCGATAATTACAAAAGCCGATTATGTTGGCCCAGTAATTTCGTTGTGTATAGAGAAACGTGGAGAAATGAGAAATCAGGTATATCTAACACAAGATAGAGTTGAATTAACTTTTCATTTGCCATTAGCAGAGATTGTTTTCGATTTTTACGATAGATTAAAAACTATTTCTCGTGGTTATGCATCTTTCGATTATTCACCAATTGGGATGAAAGAATCATCGTTGGTAAAAGTTGATATCCTTATTAATGGAGATAATGTTGATGCTTTATCAGCATTGATACACAAAGAGAACTCTTATAATATTGGTAAAAAGATTTGTGAAAAGTTACGACAATTAATTCCTCGTCAGCAATTTGATATTGCTATACAAGCAGCGATTGGAGCTAAGATTATTTCTCGTGAAACAGTGAAAGCACTTCGTAAAGATGTAACAGCAAAATGTTATGGAGGCGATATTTCTCGTAAGCGTAAACTTCTTGAAAAGCAAAAGAAAGGTAAAAAGAAAATGCGTCAGATTGGAAATGTAGAAGTTCCACAATCGGCATTTATGGCAGTACTTAAGCTTAATGATTAAGAATTTTTAAACAATATAAATATTAAGGGTTTCGTGAAAGCGGACCCCTTTTTTTGCTTAAAATATTTTATAAAAGAATAAGGCTTGCAGAAGAATCTACAAGCCTAGTAACTACCCAAATTTACCATGAAAAAGTAACTCTTTTACAACTTACTTACATAACAAATGTAGTGAAGTATGTATGTATTTGAAGAGATAAAAAGATAAAGTGATAACTTTAACGATAAAGTACAATATTGTCTTTTTTAAACTAAAAAGTCATCCTAAATAGGATGACTTTTTGTAAATAATAATTCAAATTTTATTCGTCTAGTGTTCTAAGGAAATTGATTTTCTTTTTCCAAAGTTTTAGATTCTCTTTATGATTTTCAATTTTAGCTTTTACATCTTTAACTAGTGGATTGTCATCACTTACATTGAAAAAACCAAGATTGTTATCGAGTTGAGTAATTTCTTTTCTGATATCATCCATTCTTTTACGGATAACATCTCTTTCGTGAAATACTTTTTTCATATCATCAGATGCCATGAAAGACTCTATTCTATTCTTGAACTTGATAAATGCAGCTTCATTTTTATCTAAATCTAATTTATCAAATAACTGATCAATGGCATTATTGAAAGTGTTCTCTATAACTTTTCTGTCTCTAGGAACACTACCAATTTTTTTCCACTTGTTTATATAACTCATTAAAAAAGTTACAGCTTCTTTACTATCAGCGGGCAATTCTAATTTTTTAACTTCCTCTAGTAAAGCAGACTTCTGATCGAAGTTTCCTTCTAACTCAGCATCTTGTCCCTTACGATTATCTGTTAATCTGTCGAAGAAATGATTACATGCTCCACGGAATTTATTCCAAATTTCATCTGATTGTTGTTTAGGAACATGTCCAATTCTTTTCCAATCGCTTTGAATTTTCTTTAGAATATCAGTTGTTTTTTTCCAATCGTCACTATCCTTATGAGATTCTGCTATTTCAACAAGTTTCATCTTCTTTTCAAGATTCACTAGTTGATCTTTTTTAAGACTCTTGTAAAAATCATTTTTTCTTTTGTTCAAAGAGCGTGTAGCATCTTTAAATATCTGCCATATTTTATCGTTGTCGTTTTTAGCAACTCTACCTATGGCTTGAAATTCTGATTTTAGAGCTTCAACTCTCTTAATTCTATCTTGCCATTGCGAGTGTGTATTACCTTCTTCTTTAGCAATTTCTTCAATTTTAGCACAAACAGCTTCTTTAGCAATCATGTGCTTAGCCCATTCAACTTTTAATACCTTAATATGATCATGGCGTCTGTCGTGAATAACTTTGGTTGCCTTACTAAAACGGCCCCAGATTTCTTCTCTAAGTTCTTTGGCAACAGGTCCAGTTTCTTCTTTCCACAGTTTGTGAAGATCTTGTAATTCGTCGAAAGCTCTTTTTATAGAAGATTCTTCAGCAAGTGATTCCGCTCTTTCTACAATTTTCAACTTTTCTTCGTAGTTGTGTTTAAAATCAAGATCACGCATTTCGTTGTTCAAACGAAGGTAATCGTAGAACATCTCAACATGGTGGTGGTAAGTTCTCCAAAGTTCGTTAGAAACGGCCTTAGGTACTTTGCCAGTTGTTCTCCATTTCTCTTGAATATCTTTAAACTCTTTGTAGGTATCAGACATCTTCTCTTCTTTATTGATAAGATGTTTCAACTCTTCAATTAGTTCAAGGCTTATTGCATAGTTCTGGTTTTGCTGAGCTTCAACGTTTTTCATAAAAGCTTCACGCTTTTTTCTGTAATCGTTGTAAACAGTATTGAATTGGTTTTTTATATAACTTTCATATCTGAAATCGATAATATTACCTCCTTCAGCCAAGAATGCTTCTTCTTTCTCTTTTTTATCAGCATTTACAAGATTAAAGAAAGCCTCACGTATTTGATCGATATGTGTTTTTATTACTTGTACAGATTCGTTCTTAACCAATTTGCTAGCTTCCTCATAAAGCTCTTCGGTTGTCATTTTTGAATAATCAAGCAAGGGAATAACCTTGTTTTCATTTTCTTTCTCTTCCTCTTTTTCAGAGTTATCTTCCGATTCAGCTTCTACAACATCTTCTACTTCAGTAGCAGTTTCTTCTGTTGTTTCCACGTTCTCTTCTTCTTCTGAAACTACTTCAGCTTTTATGGCCTCTACTTCTGTTTCTTCAACACTAGCTTCTTCTACAGGAGAGTTTTCAGTATTCGACACTTTGCTTACCTCCTCCTTCTCAGGAGTAGTGTTGTTTCCATCTGCATTTTGCAGGTTATCCAAATTTTCTTGTGACATTTTATTTTACCGTTTAGGTTAAGTGCTACAAAAATAAATATTTAAGCTTATTATGAAAGCAAAAATATATTTTTAACGTGATTAATTATTTATGACATAATTTAGCGTCATTCCTATTGAAGGTTCCTAATCGGAGCCGAAAGAAATGTGATAGAGTAATCGCCGTGGATAAATAAAATACATTTTGATTCTAAAATATACTTCCATATCACTGTTACTTCCGTCTATTATGACGTAAATTAAAATAAAGAGCCTAAATTACCGAAAATATCATAATTCTTAGTCGTCTAGGCTCTTTTAAATATTTATATGTTTTCAGTATTAATACCCTAAATAATTTGAAGGAGAAAACCCTTTAAGTTCAGCTTTAATCTCATCCGAAACTTCCAGTGTATCAATAAATTCAGCAATTGTATTCTGTGTTACTTTCTCGTTCTTACGTGTTAAGCCTTTTAGAGCTTCGTAAGGATTAGGAAACTGCTCTCTACGTAACACAGTCTGAATAGCCTCTGCTACTACCGCCCAGTTGTTTTCTAAATCAGCAGCAATCTTTTCTTCGTTTAAAAGAGCTTTTTTTAATCCTTTCAAAGTAGATTTTATACCAATAAGAGAATGTGCAATAGGAACTCCTACATTTCTTAAAACAGTAGAATCTGTAAGGTCTCTCTGTAATCTAGAAATAGGCAGTTTAGCAGATAAGTGCTCATAAATAGCATTTGCTATTCCTAGGTTACCTTCAGAGTTTTCAAAATCAATAGGATTAACCTTGTGTGGCATAGCCGATGATCCAACTTCTCCTTTTTTTATTTTTTGCTTGAAATAGTCCATAGAAATGTAAGTCCACATATCTCTATCTAAATCAATAAGTATTGAATTTATACGTTTCAAAGCGTCAAAAGTAGCCGCAAGATTATCGTAGTGCTCTATTTGAGTTGTTGGATGAGAACGTTTAAGACCTAATACATCATCAACAAAAACATTTGCGAAACTAATCCAATCGTAAGCCGGATAAGCTGCGTAGTGTGCGTTGAAATTACCTGTAGCACCTCCAAACTTAGCGCTAAAAGGTATTTTTTCTAGTAAATCTATTTGTTGATTTAATCTTTCTACAAATACCAAAATCTCCTTTCCTAAACGAGTAGGCGAAGCAGGCTGACCGTGAGTACGAGCAAGCAAGGGAACGTTTTTCCAATCTTCAGCTAATTCGTTCAGAAACTCAATAAGTTCGGAAATTGCAGGAAGGTAAACTTCTTGAATTCCATTTCTTAAAGATAAAGGAACAGAAGTATTGTTGATGTCTTGAGAGGTTAATCCAAAGTGAATAAATTCTTTAAATTCTTGAAGTCCCTTCTCATCAAACTTCTTTTTGATAAAATACTCAACAGCCTTCACATCGTGATTCGTAACGCTTTCTATTTCCTTTACTTCCATTGCATCTTCCTCAGAAAACTCTCTGTATATAGAGCGTAACTCATCGTTTTTTGTATGGTCGAATGTGTTTAACTGTGGAAGAGGTATATCACACAAACCTATGAAATACTCTATTTCTACTTTTACACGATATTTGATCAAAGCTTCTTCTGAGAAGTATTCAGAAAGTTCAGCTGTTTTAGAATTATACCTACCATCAATAGGAGATATAGCTTTTAATGGACTAAGAGACATAGACTTTTATTTTGTTCATTTAAGCGGACAAATATAAGAATTACTTAGTGATTTGGCTATTAATGAGGAAGTAAAAACATCCTGCCATTTATACTGTTACAAGTAAAATAAATGTAGTGGAGAAGTTTTATCTAGAAATCATAACTTCTTTTAAAACTGATAATATTACCCTTTACTCGTTAGTGTTTGTATATGGTTATTTTAACATATAAATAAGGCAACAACTATAAATAAATAAAAATTCTTGCAATTTAGATTAATTATATATTACATTTGCACCATCAATGTGGATAGATTTGAATATCGGGCTTGCAACCACTTAAAAAAATGCTAAAACGGAATAGCTTCACTTCTATTTCTGCTTTAGAAATAATTAATGCACCCACAACAAATCAGACCACTTGGTTAATTAATTTTTAATTACAACCTATAAAATTAACTGAGTTATGTCTTATTTTTTTACATCAGAATCAGTTTCTGAAGGACACCCAGACAAAGTAGCAGATCAAATTTCCGATGCTTTATTAGATAGAATTATTGCGTATGACGCAAACGCAAAAGTAGCTATTGAAACAATGGTTACAACAGGTCAGGTTTTCTTGGCAGGTGAAGTAAATACAACAACTTACATCGATGCACAAGACGAAGCTAGAAAAGTGATTAATCGTATCGGTTACACAAAATCAGAATATAAGTTCGATGGAGATTCTTGTGGGGTTCTTTCTGCAATTCACGAACAGTCTGAAGATATTAATCGTGGAGTTGCTACAGAGAATGAGCTTAACGAAAATAGTGAGCAAGGTGCAGGAGATCAAGGAATGATGTTTGGTTACGCAACAAACGAAACTGCAAACTATATGCCTTTGGCTTTAGATATTTCGCACATTATATTGAAAGAATTAGCAGTACTACGTAGAGAAAACAAAGAAATTGAATATCTAAGACCTGATGCTAAATCGCAAGTAACAATTGAATATTCTGAAGATCATAAACCTATAAAAGTAGAAACAATTGTTATTTCTACTCAGCACGATGATTTCTCGGAAAGCGATAGAATTATGCTTGATAAGATTTATAAAGATCTTACAACTATATTGATGCCAAGAGTTGTTGCACATTTCGATACTGATATTCAAAAACTGTTTGGAGAGGATATTAATTACCACATTAATCCAACAGGTAAATTCGTAATAGGCGGACCTCATGGCGACACAGGACTTACAGGGCGTAAAATAATAGTTGACACTTACGGTGGCAAGGGAGCTCATGGTGGTGGTGCATTCTCAGGTAAAGACCCTTCTAAAGTAGATAGATCTGCGGCATATGCATCTCGTCACATAGCTAAGAACATGGCTGCTGCTGGTATTTCTGATGAAGTTCTAGTTCAAGTATCATATGCAATAGGGCTTGCAGAACCAACAAGTATTTTTGTAAACACATACGGTAAAGCAAATATAAAATTAAGTGATAGTAAGATTGCAGATAAAATAAAAGAAATTTTTGATATGCGTCCTGCGGCAATAGAGAAGAGGTTGAAACTTCGTAATCCTATTTATTCCGAAACAGCTGCCTATGGTCACATGGGTAGAACTCCAAAAACAGTAACTAAAACTTTCCACTCTTCTTATTGGGGTAAGAAAGAATTAGAGGTTGAGTTGTTTACTTGGGAGAAATTAGACTATGTTGATATTCTAAAAAAAGAATTTAACTTATAAATAAGCTGAATAATAACTTACTTCAAAAGCCTCTCAAAGTAAATTGAGAGGCTTTTTTATTGCTAATAAAATCTAAGTATAATCTTCATTTATTCATTTAGAATATTTCAATCTACTCTACAGGAATATATATTTCTGTAACCCATTTATTAGGATTAATCTCTTCACTTGGGCCTACTGTATATATTTCGAAAGGATTGCTATTTTCGTGTTTTAATCCTTTATCTTCTATAAATGCAAATGTTGTCATCCATGCTTCTTCCGAACCGCTGTAATCTCCTTTATAAATTGTCTTTGCACATTTCTGAGTTTTTATTACACCTTGAATAATATCTTTATCCTTGATTTTTTTAACTTTTGATGTTAAAGGAATACAAGAAACAAAAGTAGCCTTACCAGTTTTATCGTCCCATTTTTTGTAGAGAGTGAGGGGCGATCCTACAAAATTCACTCTATTATCTTTAGCCCATTTAATAATCTTAGGAAAATTCTCTCCCATTATTTTGCCCATATCCTTCTGAGCAACATTCTTAGATTCTATCCCAACATATATTATCTCATTGTTAGTTATAATTCCTTCAATTTTGAATGCACTTGCTTTTGCAGATAATACAGAAATGCTATCTAGTTTTTCTAAACCACGTAACAAATCTTTATTCATCATCTCATCCATACTTGCAGCCATTGGACGTGTAAAAAAATCCATTTCTCCATTCATTCCCCATGTAACCTTTGTACCTCCATCTACTTCTTCAAATCTCCAATAAATATCAGAACTTGACTCAAAAGGAGTTTTGAAATTAATTATTTGGTCTATAGATGTGTAAGGAATAGTTTTAATTATCTCCATGTTTCCTTCTCCAGATTCTTCTCCTATCCAGGAATATTTAGCACCTACACCCGTATCACTACCGGTGTATTCAATCTTCATATCTCCGAATGCTTCAGACCACGGATCCCATTTTGGCCATTCTTTAAAATCGTTAATGTGATTATATATTACATCTGCAGGTGCATTAATCACTCTAGATCTAGATGTGTCATATTTTCCATCAATTGTTGTTAGCCAAATTAAACTTGCAATTACTATCAATGTAACTATTACTAATAAGAATTTTAAAAATTTCATAATTGTTGTATAATTTTAGTTATAAGTTTAAAATTAACTAATTTATTAGATTCAACATATTAGTATTATCAATTTTAACATAAATATTAACTATTTAAATTTAGATAATTATAGATTTTGAATATTTATATTTGTGGTAAATTAAAGAATATCAATAAATTATAAATATAAAATTATGAAAAAAGTAGGTATATTTTATGGTTCATCAACAGGTAATACTGCTGATGCCGCTGGTGAAATTAAAAAACAAATAGGTGGTAGTAATGCAGAAGTATTTGATGTGGCAGATATTAAAGCTGATGATTTAAATAACTTTTCGAATATAATACTAGGTACATCTACTTGGGGTGCAGGCGATTTACAAGATGATTTCGAGGATTTCTTAGATGTTATAGATTCTATAGATTTATCAGGAAGAGTAGTTGCTTTATTTGGTATGGGCGATCAGATTTCTCACGGAGAAACTTACATAGATGGACTTTCGGAAGTCCTGAAAAAAGTAAAAGAAAAAGGAGCTACAGTAATAGGAAAAACATCTAGTGAAGGCTACGAACACGATGGTTCGGAATCGGAAATAGATGGAGAATTTATAGGATTAGCTTTAGATGATGATAATCAAAGTGAATTAACAGAGGAGAGAATATCTAGTTGGGTTAAAGATATTAAACCCAAATTTGTATAGGATTATTACTTTTAACTACTCATAAAAAAAGCACCTATTTGGTGCTTTTTTATGAGTAGTAGTTTCCTACCTTACAACTAACAAGTAAATTACTTGTTAGTTAATTTTACCTTTAATTCAGCTTTATAAGTGTTACCTATAGGTATTTGGTCTTCTCCAATGTGAATTCTATTACCTATCATCTTTTCTATTCTTGAAATAGGAATGATGTATGATTTGTGAACTCTTACGAAATCATCATCTAGCTTTTTCGTAAAGTTGATCATAGTATCAGTAACTAGATACATTTTTTCTTCGGAGAATATTTTCAGATAATTACCATATGCTTCTATATATCTAATATCTTCAAGCATTAATTTCAAGTTAATTCCGTCTACCTTAATGAAAATATACCGTGGTTTATCTCCACCACCCTCTTTATAATTTTTTTCTTTGGTAAGAGTGTCCACTACTTTAGTAACAGATTTCAAAAATCTAGGTAGAGCTATTGGTTTTAGTAGATAATCAGAAACACCAAGTTCATAACTTTCAATTGCATACTCAGAGTAGGCAGTAGTTAGTATTACTTCGGGTTTCTTTGTCATGGTTTTAAGCAAATCCATACCACTTAGTTCTGGCATGTTAATATCTAAAAACATTAAATCAATATCATTCGAATTCAAAAATGTTAATGCTTCAATAGCATTGTCAAACTTGCCTTTTAATTCAAGGCTAGGAACATTTTTCAAATAACTTTCAATCACACTTTGAGCTAGTGGCTCATCGTCTACAATAATACAAGAGAATATCATAATTTTAGGTTTATTATTGTTGCGTATTTATCTTCGTCTTCCTCAATTTTTATATCGTATTTACCCGGGAGTAAAATTTCTAAGCGTCGCATAACATTTTTTAATCCAAATCCTCCAAATCCAGTATTTACAGATTTATGTTCTGGTTTTCCATTTTCGACTCTCATTAAAAGATTTTGCTTTTGCGAAGATATGGAAATTTTGATATATGACTTACTTTTATCTCTATTAACTCCATGTTTAAATGAATTTTCGATGAAGGTCATCAATATCATTGGAGGAATCCATAATGTGTATTTATCTAGATTTACATCAAATATTAGAGTTGCTTTGTTTCCAATTCTTATTTTCTCAAGTTCGAAATACAATTTCAGAAATTCTATTTCCTCATCTAAAGTCACTAAATTTTTCTTTGTGCTTTCTAGCTGGTATCTCATTAATCCAGCAAGTTGCAATACAACTTCCGAAGCATGTTCGGAATTAGTTAAAGTTAAAGCATAAATATTGTTTAGTGTATTAAATAAAAAATGAGGGTTTACTTGTGCTTTAAGTGAGTTTAGCTCCATTTCTCTTTGATGCAACTGGGCACTTTTTTTCTCCATCTCTCCTATAATCTGTCTCTTTATTAAGTTTATTGATGCTGCAATAATAAAAAATGGCAAATATTTAATTAGATCCTCACTAAAGTCTCCATCCTCAAAAGAAAAAATATAAGTTGTAATAATAATTAAACTCGATAAAGAAAGAAGGTATCCTACAAATTTTTGTTTTAGTAAAAGCTTGGGAATTAAAATTAAATTGTGAATATAAATTGGAGTAATTAATACAATCATTACTAGTATAACATTAAAAACACTATAATGTATATCGAGGAAACCACGTAAATAATCGTGAAGGAAGACAATGTAAATAACCAACCATAGAATCAAATTACTCCAAAATGTACTATTCCAAACTAGTCTGAAAAATCTAAGCATATCTTAACTTTTATAATATTTGTGTACAGATGATAAGTTAATTAATTACCTGTAAATTTAGCTTTTCTTTTTTCTACAAAAGCAGTGATTCCTTCTTTAAAATCATTTGTTTTAGCTGATGATATCTGGAGTTCTTCCTCTACAAGTAGTTGTTGTTCAAAATTATTTGTAAACGATTTATTTAAGGCAATTTTAATATTTGCCAAAGCAAGTGTCGGCATTTTGCTAAGCTTAGCTGCTAATTTAAGGCTTTCTTCTTCTAAGGATTCATCTTTAATTACTTTGTAAATCATTCCCATTTTCTCTGCCTCCAAAGCATTTATAGGCTCTCCCAACATCATTATCGCAGTTGCTTTTTGCCAACCTATTAACCTTGGTAAAACATGTGTTCCCCCAGCATCAGGGATAAGCCCTATTTTAGAAAAAATCTGGATAAATTGTGCAGATTCACTGGCAATAACTATATCGCAA
>JADGDT010000001.1:50505-86220 GCA_016744755.1 Ichthyobacteriaceae bacterium
CTTGGTAAAACATGTGTTCCCCCAGCATCAGGGATAAGCCCTATTTTAGAAAAAATCTGGATAAATTGTGCAGATTCACTGGCAATAACTATATCGCAAGCAAGTGCAATATTGGCGCCAGCACCTGCTGCTACGCCATTAACCGAAGCAACCACAGGTTTGTTTAATTCTCGTATTTTTGTAACTATTGGGTTGAAATTATCTGAAAGAATTTTTGATAAATCTGGCCCATTTGGATCAATTAATTCAGCAATATCCTGTCCGGTGCTAAATGCTTTCCCTTCGCCAGTAATTAGTACAGATCGAATGGAATTATCTTCTCTTGCAAGATCAAGTGTTTCTTGCAATTCTTTCGCTAATAAGGTATTGAAAGAGTTGAATACTTTAGGTCTATTGATGGTTATTTTAAGTACACCTTCAATAGTTTCGTTATTTAAAAAATTCATATAGAGTTATGTTGATTAAGGTTATTCAAATATATAAAATTAGCTCTTAGCATAAATATATTAACATCTACACAAATAAGTAAATAGAAATAAAATGAGTAATACTCCCAATGAGAACAAATATGTGGAAGATGGCATGATTATAATTTATTTTTTTTACACTATAAAGAACCGCTCCTATAGTGTACGAAATTCCACCAACCAACAACCAAATTAGTCCTTCCGAAGACAAATTATTTATCAGAGGTTTTGCTGCAAAAATCATTAACCATCCCATAAGAACGTACATAATAGTAGAAAAAATTTTGAATTTACCTATGAAAAATAGCTTCAATGTAACTCCAATAATTGCAAGACTCCATATAATACCAAAAACTATCCAACCAATGTTACCCGATAAAGTAATTAATGCAAATGGTGTATAAGTACCCGCAATAAGTACGTATATTGATGCGTGGTCGAACACGTTGAGTTTGTTTCTAATATTCTCTGTTTTAGAATTGTGATATATTGTTGATGCCGAATAAAGAATGATTAGACTTAGTCCATAAACAATATAACTGAATAGTTGCATAGCATCGCCACTGCCAACATTATATTTGATAATTAATAATACAAAAGCAATTACACTTAGAATTATTCCTATACCATGAGAAATAATATTTATTTTCTCTTCGAGAGGTGGGTAAAAAACAGTTTTGCTAGGTTTACTCATATCACCAAGTTATTTCTTTTTTGTTGTTTGAATTTAAATACTCGTTTATCTGCTTGAAATGATTATTCCCCAAAAAACCTCTATGAGCTGAAAAAGGTGAAGGATGTGCAGATTGAAGAATAAAATGTTTATCGGAATCAATTAGCAATTTTTTTTTCTGAGCAAAGGCACCCCATAGTACAAATACAATATCTTTTTTAGTTTCTGAAATTAAGCTTATTACTGAATCGGTAAAGACCTCCCATCCTTTGCCTTGGTGTGATCCTGGTTGTTTTTCCAATACAGTAAGTGTAGCATTAATCATAAGTACTCCTTGCTCTGCCCAATGGGTAAGATCACCAGACCAAGGGCAATAATCAGGATATTCGTTTATTAATTCTTTGAAAATATTCCTTAGTGATGGAGGAATCTTTACTCCTTGATTTACAGAGAAGGAAAGACCATTTGCTTGCCCATAACCGTGATATGGATCTTGTCCTATAATTACAACTTTTAGATTATTTATATCACAATAATTTAAGGCTGAAAAAATTTCGTCAGATGGAGGGTAAACTTTTTTAGTTTTATACTCTTTGCCAATAAAAGCCCTGAGGTTTGAAAAATACTCCTTGTTAAATTCTTCTTTTAAGAATTTGCTCCATGGCTCAGATATTTTTAGTTGCATATATTTAGTGAATTTTGTAGTAAAAAAAGAAGTAAATATATCTATTGATTACCTAAATCTTTATGGTCATCCCACACGGTAACAAACCAAAAAACAATAGACGCTATAAGGCCAGAAATCAATAATTTTATAAATAAAGAATCAGAATCATTAGAGCCTAATAGTTTAGTTGAAATATACATTGATGCTACAAATACGATGAAAAAAATTACAATTCTCTTCATTTAATTAAATATTTAGATAGAAATAGCTAATTGAATAATCCAATTAAAAACAATTGGTTGCGAGTTGCATAAATGTAGTAATTTTTGATCTATAGATGGTCAATTGTTTATTGAAAATATAAATTTATTCTAAAATCATATGGGTGTGCGGTATGCCATCTTCTAAGTACTCTTCTCCTATATTTTTGAATCCGAGCGATTTATAAAATGAATTTAGATAGGTTTGAGCACCTATTTTTATGGAGGTATTTTTATATTCCTTTTTCAAGAACGTAATGGCTTCTGTCATTATTAAGCGACCTAATTTCTTACTTCTGTGTTTTTTGTCTACAACAACTCTTCCTATAGATGGGAGCTTGTATGTAGTGTTAGGAGGGAGTATTCTTAGGTAAGCAGCAAGAGTGTTTTGTGAATAATAAAGAAGATGCCACGATTTCTGATCGTGATTATCTGCATCTAAGTAAAAACATTCTTGTTCTACAACAAATACTTTTTCGCGTAAATTAATTATCTTATATAGCTCTGTAGTATCTAGTTCTTCAAATGATTTTATTACCATGATTTATATGGCAGTATTAGGAAAATTCATTATAAATTTAATTCCTTCACCACTATTAGAACTCTCCCAATGAATGTTTCCACCCATTTTATTTACCATCTTTTTTGTAACATAAAGATTTATAAACATTCTATCAATTTGATAAATCCCTGAATCAGCATTTGTAGAAAGATCATTATTAAAAACCCTTTTATTTATGTTGAAGTTAGATGAGCACATTTCAATAATTTTATCACTATCGCTTTGAAGAAGTTTCACAATAATTTCTCCTTTACTAGCGTAATCAACAACCGTTTTCAGTAGATGATCAAAAGCATTAGAAATAAGCTCCATATCATGATTAAAAGTCATTGGACTATCACTCTCAACATTGATTTCTAAATCTCTAGCATGAGCAAGAGTTCTGTAATTATCAACAACTTCTATAATAAGTTCATCAAATTCAAACTCTTCATTTACTAATGTCTTCTTTTTTTCTTCTAGCGAATATAATTCTGTTATAGACTTAATAATAGCGTTAAGCCTATAAGTACTCGATGTTATTAATTCTAACTGTTCGTAAAGTACATCGTTCTCCTCATTTTCACCTTTCAATATTTTCACTAAATTTTGTATTTCAGAAATAGGTGTTTTTAGAGATTCGCTAATATTTTTAAGTAAATCAGATTTTATTCTGCTTACGTCTTCTTCATTTTTCTTAGAATTGGCTAGTAATTTATTTGTCTTTTTTAGTTCTTTTGTTCGTTCCTGTACAAGTTCTTCAAGAGTTTCGTTTAATCGTCTATTTGAGTAATAGAGATAAAATAATAGACTTAAAACTATTAGTACAAGAATAATAATAAGCATCAAATAATTAGATGTGGTTTTATTTCTATCTCTTTCTAATTCTGCTTTTTGCTTTTCTTGAGACAATAATTCTAGCTCAATTTCTTTTTTATTAATAGCATACTTATCCTCTATATCTGATGCTATCTTTGATTTTTTAATACTAAATATAGAATCTCGTGTGTCAGAATAATAGATAAAATTACTATAAGCGTCCTTGTATTTCTTCTCTAAATAATTTAATTCAGCTAAATATTGAAAATTCTTCAATGTAATATCTAAATACCCGTATTTTTGACTAATACTCTGAGATTTATTTAAATATTCTCTACTCTGTTTGTTATCCCCCGTCTTGTAGTATGCAATACCCAGATTGTTGTAGGTTTTAGATAAATCAAAAATAGATCCAGTTTCTAAAAATATATTTTGTGCTAAATTTGTATATACAAATACTTTATCAAACTTATTTTGCTTTATATATATATATATATAGTTGTTATATACTCTTCCAAGACCTAGTAGAATATCTTTATCATTAAAAATTACTTCTGCTTGTTTTAATACTATCAAAGCAGAGTCGAGCTTATTTAAATCAAAATATAAGTTAGAAAACAGAAGGTAATTATTTGCAAGCTCTGTCTTGTTTTCTAATTTCTCACTAAGTTTTTTAGATAGGTTAAGATACTTTCTAGCTTTGTTAATTTCCCCAATTTCAATGTAGACCTGAGCAATATGATTTTGCAAATCAGATATTTTACCATATTCGTTTGAACTCTCAAGGATTTCTAAACTTTTAAAAAAGAATTTTAATGATTTTATATAATTATTTAGAAGTAAGTGAACATTGCCTAAGTTAAAATATGTAATAGATAAAGATAGTTCTTCTGATTTCAGTGTTTTCTTTAAGTATAAACTTCTCTCTAAAAACAGTAAGGATTTACTGTAATCATTAGGCCATCGCAAATAATACATTCCCAAATTATTGGTAATTTTAGCAAGACCAATACTATCGTTAGAAAGTGTATAATATTCGTATGAGGTATTGTAACTTTCTTTAGTCTGATTACCTTTACCTAAATAGGTATATATATTTCCTAAATTCCTGTAACTATCTCCTAGGTTGCTGTTAAGTTCATTTTGCAATCCAATAGATATAGCTTTTTTTAAACATAAGAATGAAAAAGTGGTATCTGTTTTCGAAAACTTTCTTGCAGTTTCGTTAAGATAGTTAACTTTGTCTTGTGGGGTTTTATATTTTGACAATGCAATATTCAGGCTATCGCTATCTATTTCAGCGTAACTTGAGTTGATGATAAATGGGCCTACAATAATTAATATTGTAGTTAGTATTTTATTGGTTAGTGACAAATAAGTTAATTATGTTGTTATCATAAATAAAACTAGCATAAATGTAGTGTTTTTAAATAGTACTAAAGGATGATTATAGACGAAAATGAAAACCCTTGGAAAATTGACGGTAGCACTAGTATTTACAGTAATTCATGGATACAAGTAACTGAGTTTAATGTAAGAAACCCTAACAATGGTATAGGAATTTACGGTAGGGTGCACTTCAATAATATAGCTATAGGCATATTGGTTTTAGACAAAAACTACAATACTTGGCTCGTTGGACAATACAGATTTCCTATTGATAAATACTCGTGGGAGATACCTGAAGGAGGGGGAGATTTAGAGGTTAGCCCTGTTGAATCGGCAAAACGAGAACTAAAAGAAGAAACAGGAATAGTTGCTAAAAATTGGACTACTTTGCTGGAAATGGATCTTAGCAATTCTGTTTCCGATGAAAGAAGTATTTCTTTTGTAGCAAGAGATTTGACGTTCGAAGAATCAGAGCCAGAAGAAACAGAACAGTTACAAATAAAAAAAGTTCCTTTCGATGACGTTTATAAAATGGTTATGAATGGAGAAATTAGAGATAGTATAACTGTATCTTCAATATTGAAAGCAAAAATATTAATTGATAATGGTGAATTATGAAATTATATCCAATAGAAACAGGTAATTTTAGGTTAGATGGCGGAGCAATGTTTGGAGTAGTACCTAGAGTATTATGGCAAAAAACAAATCCTGCCGATGAGAATAACCAAATAGAAATGGCTATGCGTTGTTTACTAGTAGAAACTAATGGTAAACTTATTCTTATAGATACAGGTTTGGGAGATAAGCAATCAGATAAATTCTTTTCGCACTACAATCTTTATGGAGATGATACATTAATGAAATCACTGCTCAAATATGGCTTTACAAAAGAAGATATCACTGATATTTTTCTAACACATTTACATTTCGATCATGTTGGTGGTGCTGTAGAATGGAATAGCGATAAAACAAAACTTCAGCCTACTTTCCCTAATGCTAAATACTGGACAAATGCCGACCATTGGGAGTGGGCTACAAAACCTAATCCTAGAGAGAAAGCATCTTTCCTAAAAGAAAATATTTTACCCCTTCAAGAAAGTGGTCAATTACATTTTATCGATTTCAAAGGAGAAAAGATGTTAACAAATACTGAATTTGGATTTGATATACTTAGAGTAGATGGTCATACCAACGGACAAATGTTACCTGTAATTAACTATAAAGGAAAAACTGTTGTTTACATGGCCGATTTTCTTCCTACATCGGGTCATGTACCATTGCCTTATGTTATGGGTTACGATACAAGACCTTTAATTACAATTACCGAAAAAGAAGAATTCCTGAAAATAGCAGCCGATAACAATTATTATCTTTTTTTAGAACACGATGCTTACTACGATATGTGTACTGTATCTAATACCATAAAAGGAGTAAGATTAAATGAAACTCTTAAGTTTGAAGATGTTTTTGGAGAATAACTCTAATTTACGAAAAGAAGTTTAGTGGTAGTAATTTTGCCATTGTAGTTTGTTCTAGAAAAGTATACTCCACTTGGCAAATTGGTTTTGTACGTAGTTGTATTAGGGTTTTTTATTGTTTTAATAACTTGTCCGTTTATATTGTAAATATTCACTTCCTCCAATAATAAGGGGTCTATATTTCCAAAATTAATTATTCCATCAAGTATAGGGTTTGGTGATATCGTTAATTCATCTTCAAACTCTAGTTCTTTAGCACCATTTTTATCATACCCTAATATCGACGTTGTGTTAGTATAACTAGGATCTAGCCAATATTTTATCTGAGATGTGTTTTCAGCTCTATACTCCCAGCTGTAAGATATTTTACCATAAAAGTCACTACTTGTAGTTGAGCTACAACTACTCCCTCCGCCAGTAAGTATTCCTATAATCTGCCCTTTATAGTTTAGAATTGACGACCCTGAAGAGCCAGCTTCTGTAACCCCAGATTCCCAAAATACTTTCCAATGTGTGTCAGTTGCGACTTTGTCATCGTATTCCGATGAGGTTAGTGCCTCGTTGTAAGTGTTTATCTTTTTAATGTCTCCCGAAGGGTGATGATAGCTGTAGCCATTGGTAGAGCCGACATCTCTGTTATCCCAACCTGCCCAAAATGGGTTGTATTCATCTGGAATTTTAGTGTTTAATTCAAGTAAACAAAAATCGCTATCGGCATCGCCAGCAGTACCAGAGTTAGCTTTGTAGCTTGCTCCTTGCAAATATTGTGTTGCTAGAATTCCTTCGCTTATTGGATTATCGCAATCTGGAGAATCGTAATTAAAATAGAATACCCAGTTTTCTAAATCTTGTGTTGATGCTCCTTCGTATTCTCCATTAACCATGTAGTTGTAACAGTGGTCGGCAGTAATCATGTAAGGAGTATCGTCTTGATTGGTATTTCCAATTATTGTTCCAGTACACCAACCTAACCATGTTTTTCCATTTACTGTTTTCACCGTTCTAATTCGTACCACAGATCTTTTTTCTGGTTGAAAATCCTCATCAGTATTACAGTTCGCGTTAATCTCGCAATCTCCTGATGTGCCAAAACCATACTCAGAATTGATATTTTTATAAGCGTAGTTAAGAGTGATATTCTCTGAAATATTCTTTGTTGTGTCATTAACTTCAGGGTTAAATTCCACAGAAATATTATTGCCCATAAAGAATTCACTAGAAAAAGTATCAGAATATTTAATGTTAGTTTTAGAGATGTTGTGGATGTTTTCATTCTCATTAAAAACATACAATTTATCACCAGTGGTTAGATTTGTTTTGTTAAAATCTAAAGACAAAGATTTTGCATCTTTAGCTGTAATCTTAAGAACCCATATCCATTCTCCTAAATCGTTAACTACCCATTTTCCTTTTTCTAAAAGGTTTAAATCGGAAATAGCCACAGCAAAAGTGTAGTTGTAAAGTTCTATTATATCTTCATTTTTACTCGATTGATATAGTGGGTTGTTAATTTTTACAACATTTACTTCTTCCAATATTCTATTGTTCATAAAAGAGCTTGGAGTATTCTGAGCTGTAGAAAAACTTGCAAATAGTAATAAGATAAATACTAGAACGTTATTGATGTATGATTTGTTCATTCTTGGATTTTTGTCAATACAAGATACATCTTTATTTTAATAAATTATTGATGATTATATTTATAAATTAGTATGCAGAATTATAATGGCATTATTTTTGAACCCAAATAAGTAATTAAACTATAAACCTTTAATTTAAATATTATGAAAAACACATTTTTATTTATTGTATTAATTTTTTCTTCAGCAATCTTCAACACACTTTCTGCTCAGGAAAGTATTGGGATTAATTATTCTTCAGTTTCAACTGATACTCCTCCTCCTTTGTACATTGTTGATGGGAAAGAAATGGATAGTTTCGGACTAAATGATATGAAACCAGACGACATTGAAAGTATGTCAGTTTTTAAGGGCGATGATGCTATAAACAAATATGGAGCTAAAGGTAAGAATGGGGTAATAGAAATTATCACGAAAAATACGTCTGTAAAAGAGGCAACAAAATCAGAAATAAAGTTAAACAGTAATGATATAGTTCCTCAACCTCTTTACATATTAGATGGTGTAGAAATTTCTTTATCTGATTTAAAAAAAATTGATAAAGACACGATAGAAAAAATGGTAGTTATAAAAGATGAAAAGGCCGTAGAGAAGTACGGAGATAAAGGTAAGGATGGAGTAGTAGAAATACATTCGAAAAAATAGATATACAATAAATTATTAGTTTTTAATTCTATATCAGGTTGTAATTACAACCTGATATTTTTTTGCCATAACTTACATTAATAAATTATAGCTTATTATATTTGCCAAACATGTAATTAAATAAACAAACAACAAACTATATGTACGGCAAACTAAAACAACACCTTCAAGATGAGTTAGTAGCTATTGACGAAGCTGGATTATACAAACGCGAAAGAATAATCACCACTCCTCAGGGAGCAGAAATTAAAGTTAGTACAGGAGAAAGTGTACTAAATTTTTGTGCAAATAATTACTTGGGATTATCTTCTCATCCCGAAGTTATTCAAGCTGCAAAAGATGCTCTTGATTCTCACGGTTACGGAATGTCATCAGTGCGATTTATTTGCGGAACACAAGACATTCACAAAAATCTAGAGGACAAAATTTCTAAGTTTTTAGGAATGGAAGACACAATTCTTTACGCTGCTGCTTTTGATGCAAACGGTGGAGTTTTTGAACCTCTTTTTGGTAAAGAAGATGCAATAATCTCTGACAGTTTAAATCACGCATCAATTATTGATGGAGTTAGGTTGACAAAATCTGCCCGTTACCGCTATGCAAACAACGACATGGCTGATTTGGAAGCACAGTTGATAAAAGCAAATGAAGTTGGTCACCCTCACAAAATTATTGTTACGGATGGAGTTTTCTCTATGGACGGAGTAGTGGCTTCGCTAGACAAAATTTGTGACCTTGCCGATAAGTACGATGCACTAGTTATGGTTGACGATTCGCATGCATCAGGATTTATTGGAAAAACAGGTAGAGGTACTCACGAACACAGAGGCGTTATGGATAGAGTAGATATTATTACGTCTACTTTAGGAAAAGGACTTGGTGGTGCCATGGGTGGATTTACTTCAGGTAAAAAAGAGATTATCGACATGTTGCGTCAGCGATCTCGACCTTATTTATTTTCAAATTCTCTTGCACCTTCAATAGTTGGAGCAGCTACAAAAGTTATCGATCTACTTTCCGAATCTACTGAGCTTAGAGATAAGTTGATGACTAACACAGAGCGTTTCAAAAAAGGAATGTTTGCAGCAGGTTTCGATATTGTTAAAGGTGATTCTCCAATTGTACCTGTTATGTTGTACGATGCAAAATTGTCTCAACAAATGGCTGATAAATTGCTAGAGGAAGGAATTTATGTAATAGGATTTTTCTTCCCTGTAGTACCTAAAGATAAGGCTAGAATTAGAGTTCAAATTTCGGCAGGTCATACAATAGAGCATATCGATAAGGCCGTTACCGCATTTATTAAGGTTGGTAAAGAGCTTAAGATTATTGACTAGAATATGCAAAATATTATTATTTCTGAAATTAAAGCTGAAGACACTTGGGATATTAGACACAGAGTTATGTGGCCAGATATGCCTTTTAACTTTGTGAAATTGGATAAAGATTCAGAAGGAATACATTTTGGTCTTTTTATGGATGATAAACTTATTTCTATTGTATCACTTTTTGTTAAAAACAATCAAGCTCAATTCAGGAAATTTGCAACTGAGATTACAGAACAAGGAAAAGGTTATGGAACAAAACTTTTAACTTTTTTGATTAATGAGGCAGAAAGCATGAACGTAGACAAGATTTGGTGTAATGCCAGAATAGATAAAACAAAGTATTACGAAAAATTTGGGCTCCTTAAAACTGAAAAAATATATACTAAAGGAGAAATTGATTTTGTGATTATTGAGAATGATCTAAAAGTGAAATAATATTTTAAGCCTTCAAAATTTACTTTTTGGAGGCTTCTTCAATTAAAAAAAATATTTTCATTGTAAGAACTTACCTTTAACTTCGTCTATTAAAATAAAAAATTATGATGAGGAATATTTTTATAACATTAGTTTTACTTTTACAGACTTTGAATTTAATATCACAAAACACAGATATGAAACTTAACGAACTTAGTAAACCAGAAATAAATATAATTATAAATAAGGGCACAGAAGCTCCTTTTACAGGAGAATATAACGACTTTGATGAAGAAGGTGTTTATACTTGTAAACAGTGTGATGCCGAACTTTACAATTCGTCTTCAAAATTTGATGGACATTGCGGATGGCCAAGTTTCGATGATGAAATTGAAGGAGCAGTAAAACGCATTACTGATGCCGATGGACGCAGAACAGAGATTGTTTGTGCAAACTGTGGGGGGCATCTTGGACATGTTTTTTTAAATGAAGGTTATACAGATAAAAATACTAGACACTGTGTAAATTCTATTTCAATGAAATTTATTGCCGATAAAAATAATGAAGAGAAAGCTCTTTTTGCCTCTGGTTGCTTCTGGGGAACAGAATATTGGATGGAGAAACAAGAAGGAGTTATTTCGGCAGTTTCTGGTTATACGGGAGGCACTGTTGACAATCCAACTTATGGGCAAGTTTCTACTGGTACAACAGGTCATGCCGAAGTTGTAGAGGTTACTTTCAATCCTTCAAAAATTAGCTATGACGATTTAGTTAAGCTTTTCTTCGAAACTCACGATCCTACACAGGAAGATGGTCAAGGACCAGATATTGGAACTCAATATCGCTCGGCTATATTTTACACAAACGAGGAGCAGAAAAAGGTAGCAGAAAAGTACAGAAAAATACTTATGGATAAAGGGTACTATGTAGTTACCGAAATTACTAAAGCTACAAAATTCTACTCAGCAGAATCTTATCACCAAGATTATTACGACAACAAAGGCACTACACCCTACTGTCATTTTTATAAGGCTAAGTTTTAATAAAATTATCTCTCGCAGATTTCGCAAATATTCTCAGATTTTATCTGCGGAAATCAGCGCAATCTGCGGGCAAAAAAATTACAGTACCAGTCCCAATTCTTTCAACACTATCTCGGCATTAACTTTTGTGTTAATTCCTTGCTTTAGCTTGTAATCGTAAACAAGTTCTTTCTTAGTATCAACAATAAAATCGAAAGAGAAGTTTCTAATTTCTTTTTTGAAGTTGTTCTCCATTTCCCCCAAATGTACATCGTGAGTTGCAATTATTCCACTAGATTTTAATTCTAGTAAACGTTTTACAACTGCAACAGAACCTTTAAATTTCGAATGTGAGTTTGTTCCTCTAAGTATCTCGTCGAGTATAAAAAATGTTGGTACTTCCGATGTTTCTATAGAATCAAGAATAGATTTCAATTTAATTATTTCGGCTTTAAAAGTTGATATTTTATCTTTTACCGAATCGGTTATGTGTAGGTAAGTAAGAACTTGCGAAGGTGTAAAAATAAACTTATCGGCAAACACAACCGAACCTGTTCTTGCAAGTATCATGTTAATTGCCACAGATCTTAAAAAAGTACTTTTGCCCGACATATTCGGTCCAGTAATAATATCTAATCTAGACGTTCCTTCAAAATCATAATCATTTGCTACAACCTCATCATTATTAATTAATGGATGATACATTCCCGTAGCTACAATTTCAAATTCCTTATCAGATATTGTTGGGAAATTTATCTTCGGATTATTAAACTTCAAAATTGCCAAGCTATTAAGCACTTCAAATTCTCCAATTATATTTAGATGTTTTTCTATATCAATATTACTTTGTTTCCAGATGTCCAACCTCTTTAGAATTCTTAAATCCCAAAGAAAAAATATGTTTAAAACAAAGCCAATTACCATATTCAACCTGAAATCAAAAAACTCAATAAGCTTTTTTAATTTTAATATCTGTAGAGAAAACTGCTCATTTTCTCCTATTAATTTTATTAAATATTCCGATTCCCATTTCTCGTTTTCCAACAGAGCTAACGACTTATAGAAAGCAGATAAAGCTTTCCCGTTCTCCGAAACCATTTGATGTAAAACATTAACGTTTTTGAAATATATAAAGCCTATGCTTGCATTAATTACAAACATCAACATAAAAATAATAAAACTGAATTTAGAGAAGAAAAATAGTGATGCTAAATACAAAATTAACATTGCTATATTCTGATAAAATATAAAATTAAACAGTCCTTTTTTTTCAGAGATAAAAGATTCTTCTCCAACAAAATCCATCAACCTTTTGTAGTTGTTATTATTATCAATATCAAATAATTCTTTTTGAAATTCTTGTCGCCATTGTAAGTTTTTAGATATTTCATCAACTGATTTTTGTCTCTCAACAATAACCTCAGCATGCTTGAAAATCATAAAATAATCTCTAAGTATTTTGTTCCCAAAATAGGTTGCCGTTCTATTTATGAAATGGAATACTGAGCTTTCTCCAAAAAGGTCTAAATCATTTGATATTTCGGCATGCTCTAGGGCAAAATCCTTACCCTTGTCATACAAGTTTTCCTTTTGGTTAATTACCAAAATTTCATTTTCATTTATTCTTTTCAACTTCTGTTTAGCGTCTATCGTTGCCGAAACTCTAAGATGTTGAGTAACTGCAATACCCAAAAACACGATAAATGAAATAGCTAGACCTATTAAATACGACAACTCTAATTTATCGGAAAGTGCGGTTATTGTTGCAAAACCTCCAAGTACAGTTGCAATTCTAATGTAAGACCAAAGATTTGATTTTTTCTTCAGAGATGCCAATTCTAGATCTAAATTGTATATATTTTTTTGATATTGTTTTTCTGCTGTCATATTTTGTAAAACTATATATTGCAACTGTAAAATATGTTAAAATTATGAAAAAGATTTCTTCGGAATATGTAGTTGGTGTAGGCGATATAAATTACGGCGGACACATGGGTAACGATAAAGCACTAACTGTTTTTAGTGATGCTAGAATTAACTTTCTGAAACATTTTGGATTATCTGAACTAAACGTTGGTAACGGACTAGGAATAGTTGTAGCAGAATCGAATGTGAAATACAAGAAAGAAGTTTTTATGCACCACGTCTTAAAAACAGAAGTTTGGGTGTCGGAAGTTGATGGACTTAAATGGACAATATCTTACGAAACTAAAAGAGTACAAGACAATGCTGTTGTTTTTACAGGAACAACTTTAATGCTCTGCTTCGATTATGAGAAGAGAAAAGTAAGTAAAATACCCGAGGAGTTTTTAAATATGGTTTCATAGGGATTGTATCGATTTTATTATATCATTTAGGTTCGAGGATCTACTAGTGTTTAATATTTTACTAATTATGCTTTACGTCATCCTGAGATATAAATATTTAAACAAAAATATCAATGGGCTAATGATGTCTGGTAGCTGAGTGCAGCCTAAGCCATAAGCAAAAAATAACACTACTACTCCTTTACACTTCGTTAAGTATGACAAAACAGCGATATATTATTTTTTGCCCAAATACTTATCTTTCTCCTCTTCGGTATTAATGTTAATTAAAGCTTTTTCGTCGGGAATAGAAATAACTTTTGCTTTGTGATTTTTCAAAATCATTCTCATAGATAGTTTATTCTCATCTATCAACTTATATATAATTTCTGATGCTTGATTTTCCCAAATGGCAAATAGAGGTTCTACAAATTCATCTTCATTTTTATAACAAGTAGCTATAGAATTAACATCTCTATTTTCTATAAGATTCGTGATATGAGAAACTTCTACTTCTGGCATGTCGGTTGCAATAATTAAAATTGATTTGTTAGGATAAGTTTTAAATAACGAGTATAACCCGCCTAAAGGTCCTAAGTCTTCAACTATATCTTTTACGTAAATGTAATTGCTTTCGTTAGGAACTGCAAAATCGAAGGGAACAGAAATAACAACTTCAGAAAAAATAGTTTTAAGCATGTCGGCCATGTAATATCTATGGGCTTTGGCTTTGTATTGAATTAAACCTTTATCCTTACCCATACGCTTACTTCGTCCCCCAGCCATTACTACTGCAACAATATCAGAATTTGTTTTTTCCATGCAACAAATATATTTAATTATTGGCTACATTTGATATTCTTATAAAAATCAATTTCATAAAGAATGATTCATATTCAATATTTTAAAACAGCCTTTGGAGAGTTAGTTATTGGTTCTTTCGAAAACAAATTGTGTTTGTGCGATTGGAAATATAGAAAGATGAGAACATCTATAGATAACAGAATAAAAAAAGAGTTAAACACTGAATTTATTGAAAAAGGTTCTGAAGTAATTGAAGACTGCAAGACTCAACTTGATGAATATTTCTCGGGCATAAGAGAGAAATTTGATTTACCATTGCTAATGGCAGGTACTGATTTTCAAAAGATTGTTTGGGAGGCTTTAATAAAAGTTCCTTATTCCGAAACATCATCTTACCTAGACCTATCTAAAAATATAGGAGATGTTAAAGCTATAAGAGCTGTTGCAACGGCTAATGGCGCAAATGCTATTGCAATCATAGTTCCATGCCACAGAATTATTGGTTCCGATGGAAGTATGGTTGGATATGCTGGAGGGTTGAGCACAAAGAAAAAACTTCTAGAGCTTGAAGGCGCAATTAATAAAAATCAACTTAGTCTTTTTTAAAAATTTTCTTATCAATAAGGTAAATTGCTAATAACAATATATATTTACATCTTAATTATAAAAACCAACAAATGAGTTTATTGGTAGTAGGAACAGTAGCGTTTGATACTGTACACACACCTTTTGGTACAGCTGAAAGAATTTTGGGAGGAGCAGCTACATACGCTTCATTATCGGCTTCATATTTTGGAGTACAATCTAGGATAGTTTCTGTTGTAGGAGGCGATTTTCCTCAAAAACACATAGACCTATTAAAAGATAGGAATGTAGATTTAGAAGGATTGCAGATAATCCAAAATGAGAAATCATTTTTTTGGGAAGGTAAATATCACAACGATATGAATACCCGAGATACTTTAGTAACCGAGGTAAATGCTCTAGAAAAATTTGAAGCAACCGTGCCAGATTCATATAAAGAGAGTGAATATTTACTACTAGGAAATCTTCACCCTGGCATTCAGGATTCAGTTTTAGAGCAAATGAATAAACGTCCTAAACTTGTGGTAATGGATACCATGAATTTTTGGATGGATATAGCTTTAGATGAATTGTTGGCAACTATAAAAAAAGTAGATGTACTATCTATAAACGATGAGGAAGCTCGTCAACTTTCGGGAGAGTACTCTTTGGTGAAAGCTGCTAAGACAATTTTGGCTATGGGGCCTAAGTTTTTGATAATTAAAAAAGGAGAACACGGTGCATTGTTATTTAACGATGAAGATGTATTCTTTGCCCCTGCCCTACCATTAGAAGACGTATTTGATCCAACAGGAGCAGGAGATACCTTTGCAGGAGGATTCCTAGGTTATATCTCTAAGACAGATGATATTTCTTTCGAGAATATGAAACGTGCCGTAATTTACGGTTCTGCCATGGCTTCGTTTACAGTTGAAAAATTTGGAACAGACAAACTTATTGGATTAAGTGATGAGGAAGTTTCAGAAAGACTTCAACGATTCTTGAATTTAACTAGATTTGATATTCAGTTATAATATATTTTACCTGCCATGGAAGAGATACTATTATTAGAAATAGTTGCTAAATATTTTGAAGATAAAATATTTGAAAACCATAAGATTAACTCTTTCAAAGTACATTCTAAACTGAAGTCATACAATGTTAACCCAATATTAGTTAAATATCTTTCTAAAATACTTGTAGGAGAATTTTCTCCTATTGGAGTTGCAAAAGCATTGTATTACCCCAGAATATTAGGCACTTCTATAAACACATCCTTTGGTACAAGAATACAAAATATGTTTGTAGAGTTAAACTTAGCAGAAGGTTCTTTAATAAAAGGAATGGATATAGAGTTCATAGATAAAATAGATGGTAGAAAAAAATGGTGCCAATTAAAATCTGGACCAAATACTATTAACTCTGAGGACGTAAATCCATTACTTAAGAAATTTTCTACGGTTACAAACTTGGCTAGGACAAATTCTATAAATTTGAATAACTCAGACTTAATTTTAGGAGTTCTTTATGGCGAAGAATCTCAGTTGAGCCAACATTACAGAAAGATTGATGAGCAATTTCCTGTAATTATTGGCAAAGAGTTTTGGCATAGAATTACAGGCTATCCAAATTTTTATTCAAAACTAGTGTCTAACCTAGATGAAATGATTTTTAGTTTAGACACAGAAGAATTTTTCAAGAAGAGCTACATGGCTTTATCTAAGGAAATTGAAAGCTCTGATTTATTTACTTTCGAATAATAATTATTCAGGAAATCAACAATAGAATACCCTATTTCTTCTCCCAAGTTACAGGGTACAGCATTACCTATTTGTTTGTATTGCTGAGATACAGATCCCATAAACTTCCATTCATCTGGAAATGTTTGTATTCTAGCATATTCTCTAACTGTAAACGGACGAGTTTCATCTGGATGACACCTTTCTGTTTGTTTTTGAGCAGGACTACAGGTAAGTGTTAAACTTGGTTCGTCCCAACCTATTCTTCTTGCCATTCCTGTTTTACCTCCTCCAAGAAAAAAGCTTTTGCCCATATAAGATTTTTGTAAATCTAAAGGTAAATCTCTCCAGTAACCTTTTGGCGGAATTAAATCTAATATCTCTTTTTTGTGAACTGGGTATTCTGTCCCTCTTGATTTTGGAACATCACAATCAAATAAATCTCCTTTTTTTAGAGCATCTTCCAGATTGTATATTTTATCATGAGGTTTTGGATATTTGTACTCAATATCAATATCTTTCCTTACCCCAACTAAAATAAGTCGCTCTCTTTTTTGAGGGACTTTATAATTAATGGCTTTCAATACTTTTATTGGGACTACATTATATCCAATTTCATCTAAAATTGAAATCATTCCTTCTAAGGTCTTTCCTTTTTCGTGAGATAATAAACCTTTTACGTTCTCGCCAATACAAATAAGTGGGTTCACCTCTTTTACAACTCTAGCAAATTCGTAAAACAAAGTTCCTCTTGCATCTTGTAAACCCAATCTTTTTCCAGCATAACTAAACGACTGACACGGGAATCCTCCTGTTACAACTTCAACATTGTTTTTATATTCCAAAAAATCAAAAGATTTAATATCTCCTTCTAAAACATTCCAATTTGGTCTGTTTTCTCTAAGTGTTTGACATGCCCATTTATCAATTTCATTTAGTGCTGTACACTTTATCCCTGCCTTTTCCATTCCTATTGCTAGTCCTCCAGCACCTGCAAATAATTCTAAAACTTTATATTCGTTATTAGGAAGGACAAAATTATTTACAATATCTTCGGTGTTATTACCTGAAATAAAATCAGAAAATAAACTTAGTTGTTCTTTCTTATAAATGCGATAATTGCTGATAGGTTCTCTAACCGCACATAGCTTTCCTTCTCTATCCCACCTTCTTAAAGTTTCTTTGCTTTTTCCTAATATTTCTGATACTTCGGAAATAGAATAATAATCTTTCATAACCATATTGCACAACATTAAACAATGGTTACAAATTTATATAAAAATGATGATAAAAAACAACAGGCATTAAATTATTTGCAAATTCATTTTCTGAACAAGTAAAAGGATAAACACTTGTAAATAATCTACCTCTAAATATTGATAGGAGGAATATTTTAGTCTTGGATATTTCGTATAACTTACAATTTATTTTTATCAAAACTTAGAAAGGATATTATTAACACTAAGAGTATTGATGATGGCAACATTTGATATGCCTATTTTAGTTGCGCTAACTACTCTTTCAATATTTTTAATTATATTTTTCGACTATACTCTTCATAATAAACTTAGAATTAGACATTAGATAAAAACAAGCGAAAGATTTTAGTGTAAATAATAGTTATTAAAATCTCTGAATAACATCAAGTACAAAATACCATGTTAAAGTAAGAGATACTCCTAGCTTTAATCCCGTACCTAAAATAAAACCAATAAACGAACCAAATGCTGATTTTAATGCTTTAGAAGTATCATGTGCATCGTGTATAAGTTCTGCTGCAAGAGCACCTAAAAAAGGGCCGACTATAATTCCGAAAGGAGGAAAAAATAAGCCAATTACTAAACCTACCATCGAACCTCTAATTCCCATTTTTGTGCCTCCAAATTTCTTAGTCCCCCAAATTGGTATAAAATAATCTAAAGCCGTAACAATGATTGCAATAACTAGCCACCACCACAAAAAAGAACTACTAATAGAATTGTTGTCTGTGAAATAAAGAAGCAAAATTCCCAACCAACTTAGTGGTGGGCCAGGCACAACAGGAACAAAGCAACCAATAATGCCAACTATAATTATTATCGATCCTAAAATAATGAGTAGTATATCCATAAATCAAATTTACAAGAAATTAATTAATTCTAGTGATTGAAATAATGCTAATTGACTTAACTAGAGATTGTTTTTTGTTCTCTTTATTCTGAATTTTTAAAACAACATCCATCCCTTTAGTAACTTGTCCGAAGGCAGCAAATCCCTGTCCATCTGGATTTCTTTTACCTTTGAAATCTAGTTCGGGCTGATTGCCAATACAAATGAAAAAACTACACGTAGCAGAATTAGGAGTATCGCGAGCCATAGAAATAGTTCCGTTTTTGTGCAGTAGTCCAGTCTTTTCTGTATTTTCAATTTCTATAGGATCGAAGCATTTTTCATCGGCTACATTTCCACCTTGTATTACTTCAATTCTAATATTTCTTTCTGCCTCGTTTTGAGATGTACATACTCTGAAAAAACTTGAGTTACTATACAAGTCAGCATCAATATATTTCAAAAAATTAGCTACTGTATTTGGTGCTTTTTCTGGGTAAAGGTCTAGTATAATTTCACCTTCAGATGTTTTAATATTACACTTAACTATTTTTTGAGAAAATAGTTGAATTGAGAAAGTTAATGCAAGTGAAATTAGTAGTATGTTTTTCATAATTACAATATAAGGCTTTGTTAACAAAGCTATAATTATATACTTAAACCTATGGTTTTTAACCAAAAAAAGAGTCACCTCCAGAACTGAATGACTCTTTTTCCATTAACTAAAATCAGCCAAATACTTGGCTAATATCATTTAGAAAGTACCTAGAAACTCCATTGCTTCTTTTAATACTTTCTTTGCTTCTTTATTTTCTTCTACTTCATACGCTGATTTTACATCAACATAAGCATCGGTATATTCTCTGTCCATTAATGTCTTAGCAGCGTGGATACGAGTTTCAGGATTAGAATCTCTTAGCAGACCTATTGTCCATCTCACAGCTGGTCTCGATCTTATTTCGTGAAGTTTATCTAACGCTTCAATTTGCTCGCTAGAATTGTCACTAAATAAATTCCACCAAGTACGCTTTTCATATTTTCTCATTTCAGAATCGTACAAAATTGCTTTTGTATTTATTTCTGGCCTAACCCATTTAGCAGGATAAGAAACAAGCTCAGCATTAGCAGCCCAACGCGCCATACGTGGTATCATCCAACGTACACCAGGAGTAGATTCAGGATGACCTGCAACTGCAAATAGCCTTCCTTTGCCAGGAGTGTCGTTGTAGATAAAAACTTTGCCAGGAGTTACATTTTCAGGAGCTCCTTTGTTAGGATGTATATCCGTTACGTATTGTCCTAATTCAATAAAATTAGATTCTGTTGGAACAGCTTCCATAACAGGTCCATCGTAGTATTGTGCAAACTGTGCTTTACCTTTAAATTCAGGGAAAATTTTATTTCCTTCAGCATTAAGTTTAAATTCAACTAAACCTTTTCCTCTAGCGTAGTGAGCTCTATCAATAACTTTTACACTACCAAGCTGAAGACTAGGATAACCAGGGGTAGAACTCAAAAGGAAAGATCCAGCACAGATGCCAACCACACCTTTACCATCTTCTAAAATAAATTTTCTAACTTTTTCCTTTCCCAATTTACCTAGGTTGTTTAGTTCTTTACTACCACTACCACCAGGGAAAATAATTACATCAATTTCAGAAAGTTTTCCTTGTTGAATATCGGATGCACTAATCTCTAACGGCTCAATGCCAGTGTCTATTTTAAGTGCTTCAATAGTTTCGATAACACTAACTGAACCAGCTCCATCTCCATTGAAAACAGCAACTTTAACTTTTGAATTAGCCTCTGTTTTCTCTGTATTGTTATTTACAACAGTGTTACTACACGATGTAAGTGATGTAACAGACATTACCAATACAGCAACAAATACACTTAATTTTTTTAATAATTCCATTTGTAAAATTGTTTTGGTTTTATTAATTAATCCCTTTCATTGATTTCTTCTCAGCGTGAATTAATTCAAGCTTATGTAAGTTTTCAGAGCTTAGATCAATATCAAAGTTTTCTTTGTAAGTATCAATAACCAATTCATCAATCCACTTGTAGAATTTCTTAACTTCTTTTGGATTTACTTCGCCATTTGTTGCCCATTTTTCTTGAAGAACATATGCTTTAGAATAAATTTCGTCCTCTTTTTTGTTAATGATCTGAGTTATTCCACTGCCATCTTTATTAACAATAGCATTTACATTGAAATATCTTGAAGCAAATTTTCCCCATCTCTTATTTAAAATTTTCTCTTTTTTAAGTTTTAGAGCAGCATAACAAACAGGGGAGTCTTTGATGTCTTCGTTGTATTTTACCACGTAAGGTAAGTCGACGTTAGTCATAAATGTAGGAACCATTACAGATGCTAGAGGGAACCCAACGTTAGACCACATTGTAGATAAATTCGGATTTTCTCCTTTTTTCACGCCTTGTACAACTACCGATGATGCTGAACCTGTACGTGGGATATAATCTTGTAATATTTCGTATTGTGGAGAATCCTCAGGAAGCTCGCCATAAATTTTGTACAAATCTCTTTTTGTAAGTGAGTTGTAAAGACCTTTAGTTATTTCCTGTTCAATATCTTTTGGAGTTAATCCAACTGTAGATTGTTTCTGATAAAAAACATCGTTAACAGCGTTGTATCTTATGTAACCACTACTTTCTTTTCCAAGATCGCCAGTAAAAGAATAGTTTGCTCTAATTAAATATCCGAAAGGTGCAACTCTAGGGTCGTTAGCATCGAACTTAACAAAGCCATCATTTCCAATTTCGTAGAATGCAGCACCACCATAAGCATCAATTACACCAAAGTTAGCTTCCAAACCAGTAGGTTTTTCAATGCTATTAAGATATGCTTCAAAATCTTCAATAGAACTACAAGTTGCAAGTGCATCTTTCATTGCTCTTCCTTCGTATCCGCTTAGTTTATCGTCGCTGTGAAGGTTCAGATTATAAGATGCAGAATTCATAATTGCAAATCCTGTACTATTCATTCCTATCCAAATACTTTTCCCAGATCTATCTTTAGAATTTACTAATCCTAAGTAAGGATATTTAGCATCATCAAAATACATTAGTACATTGTTTACAGCCCAAGTATCTCTATTTTTCCAAAGCATTGGTTTCCCATCTTTAGTGTACTTCCCCGAAATTACTGCTGTAGTACATGCTTTAGTTTCTTGTGGGAATATTGCAATAACCAATAGAAGAGAGGCTATACTTAATATTTTTCTCATAATTATTATTTTTGGTTTAGTATCTATAAATCAAACCAGAATTCAATTTGGTAAATTTGACAAACTGAATTCTAATTTTAATTATGGTTTCTATTTATATAGATGCATTTTTTGGTTTTTGTACTATTACTTTTATAGATTATTTTCATAAAATTGATCAGTTGTCAACTAATTTTACATTTTTAAGGATAAATGGAACGATAGTTGCAACATTTTGTATTTTACACGTCTTAATTAATAGGAAAAGTATTAATAATAAAATATTTAATAGATGAAGAGTTTTATCCTAACAATAAGTTTAGCCTTATTTTCAACAATTGCATTTTCTCAAAATAGTGTTTCCGAATTAATTCAGAAATATAAAGGTAATGATGATGTAAACATCGTAACAATAAGCGGTAGTATACTAAAGATGGGAAGTAGTTTTGTTGATGAAGAGGATGCTGATTCCAAAGCAGTAGTGAAAGTTATAGATCAAGTTGATGAGATGATTATCGTCAACACTAGTTCTGTATCAAAGGGAAGAGAAATCAGGAAATTTGCCGATAAACAAGTAGATAAAGGTAATTTTGAAGAAATGATGATGGTTGATTCTGAAGGTGAAGAAATCACGTTTTACGGAAGAGTAAGGAATAAGGTAATTACAGAGTTGTTTATTATTGTTGGCGAAAAATCAGACAAAACAGTTTTAATTTCAATGTCGGGTAAAATAGATCCAAAATCGGTAGCACAGCTTCTACAAAAAACAGGGATGAATTAAGTTTTAAAATCCAAACAAAAAAATCAGCTAAAAAGCATTGACAAAATGCTTTTTAGCTGATTTTTCTTAGGGTAAAAAGATGCTTTATCCTAAAATATCTTTATTTATAAGGGTTATCACAAAATTAGTTTCCACATTAAAAATAGAAACAACACCTTCAGAAACTGAGAAAATAATATCATCTCCTGATGAGTTTTTACACTTGTATCTACTTATGTCTAAGTTATGAACTTTTTCGTTTCCAATATGTTTAACACTAGTAAGTAAAACAATTTCCTCACTATTCTTAATCTCTATTGTGCTATTGCTAATTGTTACTTTTGAAATGTCTTGCTCTGTAGATATATTCATTAGATTTCCACTAACAACTGTACCAATTTCTACTTGGTTAAAAGAAACTGTTTCTTCTATTCCTTGAGAAAAACCCAATGAATTGAATCCTAAAATTATACTGATTGAGAGAATTATATTTTTCATATTCCTAAAGTTTTAGATTGAATTGTATTTCAAATAAAACAATAGATACAGACGTTGGCACTAATTATTGATGAACGATACTAATGAATGGTAAGCAATAGCTTTAAGGAGTTAAAATTGATTTTATTATTTTCTAATACTCTGGAATTTCTCTCTAATAACTTGCTCAACAGTAATTCCTTCTATTCTACTTTCCAACCACGAAATTATGTCTAAATACAAGAAAGGTCGCTTGTCGTAAGGATGATTTCTAATCACTTTTAATTTAACAAGTAATTTTTCGAACTCAATTTTCATATCTCTTTTAGTCATGCCAGGTGTAGATCTTAAAAATTGTAGAATTTCTTTATGCACTTCTCCCATATCTTTTGTTTTGGCAAGATAGCGATACACTGATTTTATTTGATATTCCAAAAGATCATCATTGCCAAGCTCAAAATGAGAAATTAGCATCAACATCCTACTATAAACATGTATATCTTCGCGAAGTTTCTGATCGCCAAACGACATAATTTTATTCAAGAAACGTATAGCATCCTTGTTTCTTCCTGCCCCAAATAAGAGAGATGCAAATTTATAATAAAAAACAAGAATTCTATAAGGGTCGAGTCTGTCTGCAAAATATGTCATTCTTTCTTCCCAATAAGGAATCATATCAATCCCCTTTGTGAACTCACCTGTCATGAAGAAATTATTTATTCTATTCCCTTCCAAATACAAAAAAGATAGCAACTCAGAATTCTCGTTAAGATTACCCTTTCTCTTTTCATTAAAATCCTCCATTTTTGTTAGGGCATCCAAAAACCTAGGGTGATGTTCTGCTCCCACGTGGTGTAAAGCATTTAATAAATTATGAAGTCCTTTCAAGTACATGTCAGGATCAATATCTATCATATTTGGACTTTGCTCAAATAAATAGACCCATTTTTGAGCATACTTAAAGCACATTTTAAAATCTTGTACTATTAAGTAATACCAAACATGAGATTGATACAGATATAGTCGACTGAAAAAATCAAGATTTTCAAAATTAAAAATTGGTAGATTTTTAGTAAAGAAATCGTGCATTCTTTCATAATCCGATTCGCTTTTCACAAAACCCTCTTTAAGGTACTTGTCATACAAAATCAGTGCAAAGTTAGATAATTGATTAGACGACGAAATCTCTCTCACTAACTCACACGACTCTGAACTTAAATTTTCAGCCCTAGTACCTATACTTCTAGTTATATACCTCGATTCAATCTCCTTCTCAAATTCTACAACTTCTAGATGTAGTGTAGTGAAATACAATTTTTTTGCTAATACTTTTGTTTTGTCAAGTATTTTCAGGCTTTGCATGTAGAGACCTTTGTTGTAGAGCAAACGTGCATAATCAATATTTTCTCTAACTTGTATATCCGAATTATCTTTGTTGAGGTTTCTTAAACTAGAAAGCAATACCTTATATAAATGTGCTTTCTGATTACTTAGTTGACCTTTAGAAATACTAGGAACTTTTTTTAAAATTAGTTCCTCATTGTAGTCCTTAAGTTTATCCATGGCATCAAACAATTGTACAAATTTCAAGTCGCCACTTGTGTGTCTATGCTTAGCATAAAGCCTGAAGTTTCTCTTCTCGGCCTTAGTAAGGGTTTTTATTAATTGAAATGTACCGTCTTTTTTAGAGTTAGCCATCGTAATGTAATTTATCGTAAAAGTAAACAAATAAAGGCTTTAGACAATGTTTTGTTCACTTTGGAAATCGTAATACTTGTGAAATGTGTTTTAGAATAGTCTCTAAAAAGCTCGTGATTTGTATTACAAAGGAATCAAAAAGTCTGTATTTATACAGCAAAAATAATAAAATCAGCATAATATGTCAGGTGATAAAATTTATATTTTCGATACAACATTAAGGGACGGAGAACAGGTCCCTGGAAGTAAGTTGAATACACGTCAGAAAATGGAAATTGCTGTAGCTCTAGAGGATTTGGGAGTTGATGTAATTGAAGCTGGTTTCCCCGTTTCTAGTCCAGGTGACTTTGAAGCTGTAATGGAAGTATCAAAAGCAGTTAAAAACACTACAGTTTGTGGATTAACACGAGCAGTAGAAAACGATATAGAAGTAGCAGGGAGAGCTTTGAAATATGCACCTGTTGGTAGAATACACACAGGTATTGGAACTTCTCCACAACATATTTATAATAAATTAAAAACTACTCCAGAAGAAATTATCCGCAGAGGTACTGCCGCTGTTAAGTTGGCAAGAAACCTTGTAAGTGATGTTGAGTTTTATTGCGAAGATGCAGGTAGAACAGACAATGAGTTTTTGGCAAAAGTAGTACAGGAAGTTATTAAATCAGGAGCTACTGTAGTTAATATTCCTGACACAACAGGTTATTGCTTACCAGAGGAGTATGGTGAAAAGATTAAATACTTAATGAATAATGTTGATGGAATAGAGAATGTAACAATCTCTACTCACTGTCACAATGATTTAGGTTTAGCTACTGCAAATTCACTCGCAGGTATACAAAATGGGGCACGCCAGATAGAGTGTACTATCAACGGTATTGGAGAGAGAGCAGGAAACACAGCTTTAGAAGAAGTAGTAATGGCAATCAAACAACAGAATTTGTTGGATTTCCATACCTCTATAAATTCAGTAATGCTTAATCCAATAAGTCAATTGGTATCCGAAAGAATGAACATGGTTGTACAACCAAACAAAGCAATAGTTGGGGCTAATGCTTTTGCTCACTCATCGGGAATTCACCAAGATGGAGTATTGAAAAATAGAGAGACTTACGAGATTATTGATCCTGCATCAGTAGGAGCAGGTGAATCTGCATTTATTCTTACTGCACGTAGTGGTAGAGCAGCGTTGAATTATAGAGCTAAGAAAATTGGTTTCGATTTAGATTTAGATGAGCTAAACAATGCCTATCACATTTTTCTAGAAGTTGCAGATACTATGAAAGAAGTAAATGGTGAGGAACTAGAAAAAATTTGCACAAGTATTTATAAAAAGGCTAGAGCAATATAGTATTTAGCAATAAGTACTAGAATATAAAAATCTTATGTTGGTTAGTGGATTTAGGCCGTCATCATATTATCGTAGATAATAGACGGCCAATCCCTTTTTATTATGTTGAACTAATTAATTGTTTAACATTAAAAAATCAACAATTACAAAATTAAACAGTTCAACGATAAAACAAACAATGAATTTCAATATCACAGTTTTACCAGGAGATGGCATAGGGCCAGAAGTAATAGAGCAAGGAGTTAAAGTATTAGGTTCTATTGAAAATAAGTACGGACACAAGTTTAATTACGATTACAAACTTATGGGTGCTGTAGCAATTGAATCTACAGGTAATCCTTTGCCAGACGAAACTATAGAGTCTTGCTTAGCTTCTGATGCTGTAATGCTTGGTGCAATTGGCGATCCAAAATACGATAACGACCCTACTGCTAAAGTAAGACCAGAGCAAGGGCTTCTTAAACTGCGTAAGAGTTTAGGTTTGTTTGCAAACATTCGTCCTGTAACTCTTTATCCTGAATTAGAAGAACTTTCTCCTTTGAAAAAAGAGAGATTAGAAGGGGTTGATTTTGTTGTTTATCGCGAACTTACTGGAGGTCTTTATTTTGGTGATAAAGGTAGAAACGAGGCAGGAGATGTTGCCTTTGACAACTGTGAGTATTCTGTAGAAGAAATTATTAGAGTATCTAAACTAGCTTTTGAAACAGCTATGGTTAGAGAGAAAAAATTAACTCTTGTTGATAAAGCAAACGTTTTGGAAACCTCTCGTTTGTGGAGAGAAACTGTACAAGAATTAAGTAAAAATTACCCTAAAGTTAATGTTGAGTACATGTTTGTTGATAATGCAGCAATGCAAATTATCGTAAACCCAGCTCAGTTTGACGTAGTTGTTACTGAAAATTTATTCGGAGATATTATTACCGATGAAGCTTCTGTTCTCTCAGGATCTTTAGGTTTATTACCATCTGCATCAGTAGGAAATAAAGTTGCGATGTTCGAACCTATTCACGGATCGTACCCACAAGCAGCAGGAAAAGATATTGCTAATCCTATTGCTACAATCATGTCTGTAGCTATGATGCTAGATCATTTGAAATTATACGACGAAGCAAAAGATATTAGAGATGCAGTTTCTGCTTCTTTCGATGCAAAAATTATGAGTAGCGATTTAACAAAGGATAATCCATCAGGCACAATAGCTATTGGTGATTTTGTTGCAGCACAAATTACAGAGCAAGTAGTTGCGTAAAGTGTTTATCGCTTCGCTGTTTATTAATGCCTTTGGCATTGGGTTGTAATGCTTCGCATATACTGTTTAGTTTAGCATCTTGCAAACATCAAGTTTAAACAATAAATGCGTAGCATTGTATAAACCTAAAGCGTAGCTTTCAATAAACAGCGAAGCAATAAACAAATTTCATTACTTTTGCGACAAACTAAGAAAGTAATGATTCTAACAGATACACATACTCACCTCTATTCAGAGCAGTTTGACGAAGATAGAGATGAGGTAATAAAAAGAGCTATTGATGCAGGAATAAGCAGATTGTTTATGCCAGCGATAGATAGCGAATATACTGAGGCAATGTTAAAAGTAGAGTCTCAGTATCATGATAATTGTTTTGCCATGATGGGATTACACCCTACATCGGTTAAGGATAATTGGGAAGAAGAATTGAAACATGTTGAAGATTGGCTTAACAAAAGAGATTTTGTAGCTATAGGAGAGATAGGAATCGATTTGTATTGGGATAAGACTTTCTTGGAACAGCAACAATTTGTTTTTCGTAAACAAATACATTGGGCTAAAGAAAGGGGATTGCCAATAATAATACATGCAAGAGATTCTTTCGATGAGATATTTGAAATACTGGAAGAAGAAAAAGGCGAAAAGTTAAGAGGTATTTTTCATTGCTTTACAGGAACGTTGGAACAAGCCAAGCAAGCAATTTCGTATAACATGAAATTAGGTATTGGAGGAGTTGCAACCTTCAAAAATGGTAAGATTGATAAGTTTTTAAATGAGGTAGATTTAAAAAATATTGTTCTAGAAACTGACTCTCCTTACCTAGCTCCAACACCTTTAAGAGGTAAACGAAATGAAAGTAGTTACCTATTAAAAGTTGCAGAGAGGCTATCTGATATCTACGAGGTTTCTGTAGAAGAGATTGCAGAGATTACAACTGCTAATTCAAAGGAAGTTTTTGGGGTATAGAAATTATAATCTGTCAACAGTTTTAATAAAAAACTATCATTTTATTGAAAATAGAAAGCAAAGTATAACAACCCTAAAGTATTTATCGGAAAACGATTTAAAGTTTATATATTTACACTTGTAAAGTTGTTAAAGTGATAGCATCATATTGGAGGAGTCCAATAAGGTGCGAAAAACTAAAAAGCCGTTCGAAAGAGCGGCTTTTTCAAAAACAAAAATTATGAAATCAATTAATACTATTACTAATGTCATTATTCTTCTTCTGAAATACCAGATGAGGTAGATTGTGTATAACTAATAGTTAACTAAAATCCTTTCTCATCAGTGTGAAAGGATTTTTTTTTGGAATAAAATATTTTGATTGTTAATGAACATAATCTATTAATAGTCAAAAAAAACAATAATAATTTAAACAAAATCTTACAATGGAAGCGGTAAGTAAACAAAAGGAGGAGTCTATCAAATCCGAGACAACAACAATGAGTGGTTCAGATGCCATTATTCAGTCGTTGATTGACGAGGGAGTTGACTACATATTTGGTTACCCAGGGGGTGCTAATATGCCTATGTACGATTCTCTACACCAAATGGGAGAAGATAAAATCAAACATATTCTTGCACGTCACGAGCAAGGAGCAATACACTCAGCTCAAGGTTATGCGCGTAGTTCAGGAAAAACTGGTGTCGTCTTTGCTACTTCCGGTCCTGGTGCTACAAACATTATTACAGGAATTGCAGATGCTTATTTAGATTCAACACCTTTGGTTTGTATTACGGGTCAAGTTAATGCTTCATTATTGGGATCTGATGCTTTTCAGGAAACAGATATTACAGGTGTAACTTCTCCTGTTACTAAATGGAATTATCAGCTAACAAAAGAAGATGAGATTTTAGAAATTCTTGCTAAGGCATTTTATATTGCAGGTAGTGGTCGTCCTGGTCCTGTTCTTATTGATATATCTAAGGATATTCAGTTTAAAGATGTCGAGTACGCTTTCGAGAAATGTAGCTATGTAAAGAGTTATATTGCTTTACCTGAACCAGAAACAGAGGAAATTAAGGAAGCTGCCAAAGCAATAAACAACGCTAAAAAACCTATGATTATTTATGGGCAAGGTGTTATTTTGAGTGGAGCAGAAAAAGAGCTTAAAGAGTTAGTTGAAAAAGCAGATATTCCTGCGGCAAATACTCTTTTGGGTATTTCTGCTTTAGAAACTGATCATCCTAATGCTGTAGGTATGGTAGGTATGCATGGTAATTATGCTCCCAACTTAAAGACAAATGAATGTGATGTACTTATTGCTATAGGTATGCGTTTCGACGATAGAATTACTGGCGATTTGAACCAGTACGCTAAGCAAGCCAACATTATTCATTTTGATATTGATAAATCGGAATTTCATAAAAATATAAAAGCTAACATTGCTGTACTTGGCGATGCTAAAGAAACTCTTAGAGCAACACTAAAATTAATAGAAAAGAACAATCACGAATCTTGGAAACAAGAATTTGCAGATTTAGAAGCTATAGAAAAGAAAGAAATTTGGGATGAAATTTTACATCCAACTGAAGGCGATATTACTATGGCAGAGGTTGTGAGAAAAGTTTCGGAATTAACAAATAACGAAGCAATTGTTGTAACTGATGTAGGTCAGCACCAAATGTTTGCTTGCCGTTACAGTAAATTTAAGAATACTAAATCATTTATTTCTTCTGGAGGACTAGGTACAATGGGTTTTGGATTGCCAGCAGCAATAGGAGCAAAACTTGGAGCGCCCGAAAAAACTGTTGTTAGTTTCTCTGGCGATGGAGGTTTCCAAATGACTATGCAAGAGCTAGGAATTATTATGGAATATGGAATTAATGTGAAAGTAATAATTCTTAATAATGGTTTCTTAGGAATGGTACGTCAATGGCAAGATTTATTCTTCGATAAGCGTTATGCTTCAACCCCTATGCAAAGTCCTGATTTCGGAAAAATAACAGAGGCTTACGGTATAGAGTACAAAAAAGTAACTGAACGTAGTAATCTAGTAGATACCTTAAAAGAAATGCTAGATCACGATGGTTCTTTCGTACTTGAAGTTAAGGTAAAAGAAGAATTAAATGTGTTCCCGATGATACCAGGTGGAGCACCAGTAACTGATGTAAGATTAAAATAGCCTTTAGCTATTGGCCATTAGCCCTTAGCTAAAAGCCAAAAGCCAAAAGCCAAAAGCTTTTAAAAATGGAACAAGAAAAAGAATATACCCTATTTGTTTATTCCGAAAATCACATCGGAATATTGGGAAGGATAACAAATACTTTTACTCAAAGACACTTAAATATCGAGAGTCTTACAGTATCAGAATCAGAAGTTAGTGGGGTATTTCGTTTTACGATTGTAACAATCAGTAGTCCTTCAATTATAAAATTGATTTCTAAAAGAATAGAACGTCAGATTGATGTAATAAAATCTGGTTTTTTCTGTAGCGAAGATATTGTACACCAAGAAGTAGCTATGTACAAACTTTCTACCGAAGTACTTATTGATGGGTTATCTATTGAAAAGATAATGCGTAAACACAATGCAAGTATTCTTGCTGTAGAGAAAGAATATTTTGTAATAGAAAAAACAGGACACAAAAGCGAAACACAAGCCTTGTTCGAAGAACTTAGAATTTTTGGTGTTTTCGAATTTGTACGTTCTGGTAGAATTGCAATTTCTAAACCAATGATATCTTTTCAAGATGCATTGAAAGAGGTAGCTGAAGGAGCTAAGAAGCAGAAAATATCTTAGAGAAAAAGGTGATTGTTGTTTTTTGCTTCGCTCAAAACAACGGTGATTATCAAAAGCTTTGCTTTTGATGGGTTATGCAAAGTTTAAACTTTGCAGGTTAAAAGACTAAACAAAAAATTGCAAAGCAATTTATTAAACAGAAAGCGTAGCTTTCAATAAACAAGTGGCGATAGCCACATAAACAAATCAGCTAAAGGCTAAAGGCCAATAGCTAAAAGCAAATTTTTATAATGGCAAATTATTTTAACACACTTCCGTTACGCGATCAATTAAAACAATTGGGAACTTGTGATTTCATGGACAATTCGGAATTCGCAAATGGTGTAGAGAAGCTTAAAGGTAAAAAAATAGTAATTGTAGGCTGTGGTGCTCAAGGGTTAAACCAAGGTCTTAACATGCGCGATTCTGGATTAGATATTTCTTACACTTTGCGTGCAGGCGCTATCAAAGAAAAGCGTCAGTCTTACTTAAATGCAACTGAGAATAATTTTGCAGTAAGTACTTACGAAGAAATGATTCCTAGTGCTGATTTGGTAATCAATCTTACTCCAGACAAGCAACACACAAATGTTGTAACTGCAGTTATGCCATTGATGAAAAAAGGAGCTACACTTTCTTATTCTCACGGTTTTAACATCGTAGAAGAAGGAATGCAAGTTCGTAAAGATATCACAGTAATTATGGTTGCTCCAAAATCGCCAGGTTCCGAGGTTCGTGAGGAGTACAAACGTGGTTTTGGTGTACCAACCCTAATTGCTGTTCATCCTGAGAATGACCCTCAAGGAGATGGTTTCGAAATTGCTAAAGCTTACTGTGTAGCAACTGGTGGACATACTGCCGGAGTTATTGCTTCATCTTTTGTAGCTGAAGTTAAGTCGGATCTTATGGGCGAGCAAACAATACTTTGTGGTTTATTACAAACTGGTGCAATCCTTTCTTTCGACAAAATGGTTGAAAAAGGAATTGAGGCTGGTTATGCATCAAAATTAATTCAGTACGGATGGGAAACTGTTACCGAAGCTCTTAAACATGGTGGTATCACTAACATGATGGATAGACTTTCTAACCCTGCTAAAATTGAAGCTTTCAATATTTCGGAAGAATTAAAAGTAATTATGCGTCCGCTTTTCAACAAGCATATGGATGATATTATTTCTGGAGAATTCTCGAAAGTAATGATGGAAGATTGGGCTAACGACGATAAAAACCTTCTTGGATGGAGAGCTGCTACAGAAAACACAGCATTTGAAAAACAAGAAAATACAGCACAAGAGATTTCAGAACAAGAGTATTTCGATAATGGAGTTCTTTTAGTTGCTTTTGTAAAAGCAGGTGTTGAGTTAGCATTCGAAGCTATGGTTGAAGCTGGTATCAAACCAGAATCTGCATACTACGAGTCGTTACACGAAACTCCATTAATTGCAAATACAATAGCACGTAAGAAACTTTACGAAATGAACCGTATTATTTCTGATACTGCTGAGTACGGAACATACCTGTTCGATCATGCTGCACAACCATTATTGGCCAATTTCATGAAAGGAGTTGAGCTTAACATAATCGGTAAGAAATACGAATCTGCTGATAACGGAGTTGATAACCAAGAACTAATCGCTGTAAACAAAGCAATACGTTCTCACGGAGTAGAGCAAATTGGAGAAGTTCTTCGTGGCGCAATGACGAATATGAAAAAAGTTGCTACTGAAGCATAAATTTCATAAGCGTCGGCGTTGCTCAAAGCGACACTGACGCTAGAAAAAATAAAATGTTTTGTCACCCTCTCACTATCACCACAACCGTGATTAGTGAGAGGGTGACTTTTTTCCGCTTAAAAGTTTTATTTGGGCGGTCGAGCGGGCTTTCCGCCTATATCTTTTGCGAAAAGCAAAAGGATGCCGGCTCTATCCCTACCGCAGTTGGATAAATAGAAAAATAGAATCTTTTTTTGATTCTAATTTTTCTATTTTCAAGACAACTGCAAGGGGAAGTGAAACAATCCCTACCGCTTTTCAAACAGTCATCCGCTCGCTATCACCGTTGTGAAGATAGCGAGCGGATGACTAGAATTTTTCTTTTCATTTTAGTATTTTCAAGACAGTTGCAAGGGGATGTGAAACAATCCCTACCACTTTTCAAACAGTCACCCGCTCGCTATCACCGTTGTGAGGATAGCAAGCGGATGACTAGAATACATATATATGACACGGCTTAAGTAGTTTACCCTAAAAAAACTACTTAATACTTGTGGGTATAAGGACTTATTTTATCTTATGTGTACATAATACACTAACAGCAAAAAAATCTTAATTTGATAAAAAAATCATTACTCTTTGCTTTGGCAATATTGCTAGCAGGCACTACCCATGCCCAATACACACTTACCGACGACGATGTTGTTGTAGAAGGTGGAGTATTAAAAGAATACACAAATTCAACAGAGAAAAACATAATTATCCCCCAAACTTTAGATGGGCAAACTGTAACTGTTCTTGGAGAAGCTGTTTTCTATTCAAAATATATGACAGGTGTTGTAATTCCTAATACCGTAACATCTATCGAGTATAGGGCTTTTAATCAAAATAAATTAACAAGTGTTATTATTCCAACTTCAGTTACAAACATTGGTAAAACTGCATTTAAGGGCAACAAACTTACAAGCATCACTTTACATAACACTGTTACTTCAATAGGAGAAGCAGCATTTAATGGAAATTCAATTGTTACAATAAATGGAGAAGCATTTGATGGTATTTTCTATAAGAGGAACATGGATGGCTCGGAAGATAATAGCACTATTGTTTCTTATGGAGGATCTTCAAGAACACTTAACTTTATACCAAGTTATGTTACAACTATTGGGAATAAGGCTTTTGAATCTTGTAGTCTTACAAGTGTTATCATACCCAATACTGTTACATCACTAGGAGAATATGCATTTGGATATAATAATATTACAATTGCAACTTTATCTAATTCAATTACTGTTTTACCTACTGGAATTTTTACTAGTAATAAATTATTAAGTATTTCTATTCCAAGTAGCGTTACTGAAATTGGCTATCATGCTTTTTACCGTAATCAATTGTCAAGTATTACATTTCCTAACTCAGTAACTACTATAGGAACTTACTCATTTGCATACAATAATTTTACTAGCTTAACTTTTCCTAATTCGGTTACTGAAATTAAGTCATTTGCATTTATGTCAAATAAGTTAACAAGTGTTACGCTACCAAATGCAATAACAAGAATAACACAATACTCCTTTGCATATAATGAATTAACGAATATAAATATACCTGCCTCCGTTACTTATATCGAAAGAAGTTCATTACGTAATAATAAATTAATTAGTGTTGTTATACCTAATTCTGTTACCGGAATTGGAGATGAAGCGTTTGTAAATAATAAAATTACTAGTCTTGATATGCCTAGTTCAGTCACTAATTTAGGAGAAGCTGTATTTAATGGCAATAGTATTAACTTGATTAATGGTGAATCATCAGATGGAATTGTTTTTGGAAGAAATTCTGATGGATCAGATGATTTAACTAAGATTGTGGCTTACGGTGGAGTTGCTAAAGTCATTGATTTTATTCCAACTTCAGTTAAAATCATTGATGATAAAGCATTTTATGATAATGAATTTCGTATGGATATAACCAGCGTAACTCTACCAAACTCAATAACTACTATTGGACGTAGTGCTTTTAGCTACAATAAACTTACTAGTATTATTATTCCTACGTCAGTTACTGAAATTGATTATGGGGCATTTGTAAATAATGAACTTACAGGTTTTATATTGCCTGCGGCTGAAAAATCGGGTTATTTATTTGAAAACTGGAATGGAGATATTGCAGCAAATACCGAAATAACAGGGCTTTGGGCAAAATATACTGCAAATTTCAGTAAGATATATATCGACCAAACTATTGAATTCGAAGCACTAAGTAATGCTACTTATGGAGGAGATAACATTGAATTAACAGCAACTTCAAGCAGTAGACTAGACGTATCTTATTCTTCTAGCAATACTCAAATTGCAAGTATAGTTAATGGTGAAATTGTAATTAAAAAAGCTGGCACTTGTAATATAACGGCTAGTCAATCTGGAAATGGAACATACAACCCTGCTGAAGATGTAGTACGATCATTTGTTGTAAATAAAAAAGGAATAAGCGTAACAGCCAATGCAGGTCAAACAAAAGTTTACGGCGATGCCGAACCAATTTTAACTTATATTGCCGATGCACTTGTGGGAGGTGATATTTTTACTGGAGAATTAGGTAGAGAAGAAGGTGAAGAAGTAGGTTTCTATGAAATTATGATTGGTAATTTAAGTGCTGGTAATAATTATAATT
>JADGDT010000056.1 GCA_016744755.1 Ichthyobacteriaceae bacterium
CCAGCTCCATAAATAAATCCATCAGCAGTAATAATTCTTTTATTTTCCTCATCAAAAACCGTATAGCTTAAGAAAGGCCCTCCCATAAAGTCTCCCTTCACCATCCACAGCCCTCTGGTTTCTATTGCTAGTTCTCCATTTATAAGGGTATTGGTCATAACTGGAGCATACTCTGGTCGGTGTTCCGTTTGCATAAATGCACCTTTAACAGCCCCCCCGATGTATAGCTTACCAATAGAATCTCTTGTTGGTATAATCCTTTGTCCTGTTAAATCTAATTCTGATTTCATAGGAGTAATGTAGATCAGAAGATTTAGAGATGGGTAGTGTTTCCCTTGCCTAATATCACTTCTGTACCACCAGAAATTCTCTCTCAAGTCTATTGCTGTGTAACTTTTAGGAATGGTAATCGATATACCTTCTTCGGTTAATAATGGTAATTCTTGGTGTTTTATTCTACGAAACCTTTTTTGTATTGCTTTAATATCTTGGTCGTGAAATTTCTTAACCATATCCTTCTTGTACTTCCTCAAAGCTTTAATCAATACCTCTTCCGAATTACCCGTTAATTCGATAATTTCTTGGGGCTGAGCATATACCTTATTGCTATAGGTTAATTTGGCTTTATCGCCATGTTCTAGTTTAACAATAAATAAACTTCTTGCTGCTTTAAATGTACTTGTGAAAGCAATAGGGTCGATGTGTGCAACTCTATAAATTGGCTCTGGTTGTGGTAACCCCAGAACTTCAGTATTAAAAATAGATCTTACTTCATTCCCTACTTTACCTTTCCAAAGATCGTGTTTCATTACAACAACCATCTCGTTCATTCTTCCGCTAGACGATGGCAGTAATCTCTCTTCGTTCTCATCGCTATTACACGATGTAAACATGGCAGTGAAAATAACAACTGATAGTATTAATAATTTTCGCATGGTTATATTTTTTATTCGAAGTTTGTTAATCAATAATCAGACCAAACAAATTTCGTTATCCTTTCTTGGCAATTTTCAATTTCATCCCAGGTTTCAAATTTTTTGTACTTCCAATGTCGTTCCACGATTGAATATTCTGAGCGCTAATACCGGGATACTTCTTTGCAATTTCCCAAAGATTATCTCCCGATTTAACTGTGTACAATTCGTACTCTCCCTTTATAGCTACATGTTTTACAGTTGTAGATTTTGACTTTTTCTTACTGGAAGAAACTGTTGGATTGTATTTTCTAGGATATATTGTTAATTTCTGTCCTACTCTAATATTGTTATTTTTAAGTCTATTCCATTTTTTTATTTCACTTACTTTAACACCATATTTATCGGCTATACTTCCCAATACATCTCCACTTCTTACTCGGTAACGAATCATGTCGTTTGCCTCATAGTATTTTGGCATTTTATTAGCATTTTTCTTGTTAACTCTATCTGCATAAGCATAAATAGAATCTTCTCTGCTAACAAAATTATCAATTTCAGAAATTGGCAAAACAAGTTTGTATCCCTTTTTAGATAAGTAAGGAATAATATCATGCTTGTAAGCAGGATTAAGAAACCGTAATTCCTCTTTAGTAATATCTCCTAGTTGATTTGATATCTGATCGAAAGTAATTTTACTTTTAACCATTACCGTATCGGTTTTGTAATAAGATATTTTTGGTGATTTAGGTTTTAGATTGTGCTCTCTGCCATATTCCATAGCGTAATTTACAGCGATAAAAGCAGGGACATACCCTCTAGTCTCTCGTGGCAAGTATGGACTTAGATACCAGTAATTCCTGTGACCTCCCGAACGGCGAATAGCCTTTCTTACATTCCCTGGTCCAGAGTTGTAAGCTGCTAAAACTAAGTTCCAATCGCCAAACATTTTATACAGATTCCTCATGTATTTTGCTGCAGCTTCAGTTTCTAAATAAGGGTCATACCTTTCGTCGACATAAGAAGAAACATACAAACCATACTGCTTTCCTGTAGCGTACATAAATTGCCAAAGTCCTGTTGCTCCCATTGGTGATTTTGCACGTGGATTTAAAGCAGATTCAACAATAGCAAGATGTTTGAGTTCTAAAGGAATATCATATTTATCTAAAATGGATTCGAACATCGGATAATAATATTCTGCCAATCCCATCATCCTCTCCATTTGTGAAGCACGCCTGTACAAGTAAGCATTGATGTATTTTTTTACTTGAGAATTATAATCTAGGTCTAAAGGAGTTTTTGCATTTAATAGTTGAAGGCGTTTTTTAATAATACTATCATCAACATGAAGAACTTCGGTTTTGCCATTTACTTTCTTTGCATCTACTTTATAGAAAAATCCCGATTTGTATAATTGATTTAGCCAAATACTATCAACATTAGAAATATACTCATCGTTGTTCATGTTTTTGAGTAACAACAATTCGTCTCTTTTCCAAATTGAATCAGGTATAGAGTTATCTTCATAAACTACTTCTCCAACTTCAGTCATATCAGCAGACAATGTATCTTCTAGAACTTCAAATGAATCTGCAACATGATGCTTTGAAACCTCTGTATTATTAGTTTCAACAACTGTTTCATTTTTATGAAGTACAGAACAAGAGCCTAAAGCCAAAAAAGCTAAAACTGAATATTTTCTTATTTTACTACTAAATATCATTATCTGTATTTAAATTCTTACCTCCCAATATTAACCTGATTTCTATAAGAGATATTAGCGTGTGCAAAAGTATGAATAATCAATGAGTTAAACGAATTAACAATTATGTTGAAACTACATGTTAATAATATCCGCTTTTTGTTGTTAATGATACGTAGGTAGCTACTTATAACATATGATGATATCAATAAATATTTAGTTTCCATGTAGTATTCACATTTCATCTATACAAATACGGATTTACATTATCAATTTTGTAAATTTGCATTTGCTAAATTACAGTATAAAACATTTTTTGAAACTGATAGTGTATTTTGTTTCATATGTAAATAATTTCACTTTTATCAGCCTGATGTGATACCTGCCTACGTTAGGTAGGTATTCATAATATTACATTCATACTAGGTGATAGAAACCTTGGCTCATGCTAATTTTAAAAATGATAATTAAGAACCAACATAATTTCAAATATAAAGAACCGCAATCATGTTAAAAAAACTTTCAGATTTAGAATCTATACTCTCTAAACAAAAATCGAAAAAGAAGTTAGTGCTATGTGCAGCCGGAGACGAACACTCTATTGAAGCTGCTGTTGAAGCACATAAACGAAACTATGTAGATACTATTCTTGTAGGTGATAAATCTAAGATCATTGAAATCGCAGATGAATTGAATATAAAACTAGAAGGAATAGAGATAATCCACAAGCAAACTCTTGAAGATACAGTGAAAACATCGGTAAAATTAATTCACGATGGACATGCAGATATTTTGATGAAAGGATATCTTTCTACAGCTTTGATGCTAAAAGGTGTACTTAATAAAGATTGGGGATTAAGGAATAAACCTCTTTTATCGCACTTTGCAATTTTCGATATTCCAGAATATCACAAACTTCTTGCAATAACTGATGTCGCAATGAACATTGCTCCAAACTTGCAAGAAAAAATTGGGATAATTAACAATGCTGTAGATTTTTTCCAAAAATTAGATGTTCCTAAGCCCAAAATTGCCGCACTAGCAGCAGTTGAAATGGTTAATGAGAAAATGCCAGCTACACTTGATGCTGCACTCCTTTCTATAATGGAAAGACGTGGACAAATTAGAAACTGTATTATCGATGGACCTTTGGCATTTGATAATGCAATTAGTTTCGAGAGTAAAGAACATAAAGGTATAACAGGCCCTGTGGCAGGTAATGCTGATGTTCTTCTTGTTCCGAATATTGAAGCTGGAAATGTACTTTATAAATCGTTTGTATTCTTTGCTAATGCTAAAGTTGCTTCGGTAGTAGTAGGTGCTTCTGCTCCTATTGTACTAACATCTAGAGCAGACAACGAAGATACAAAACTGAATAGCATCATGCTTGCAGCTGCTAGTTTCGACTTGTAAACCTTATTTTTAAGTCTTACCTTAAATCCGCAAGGGTTTTCGTTGCGAAAAGCTGAAATGTGCTTTGGCATTGGTGTAGCGCAGAAAAAAGTAACGCAAACATAGCCTTAGCTATGGTGAGTAAGTTTTTTTGAGAATTGCCAATGAGAATGTGCAGTACAGCTTTGTAGTAGATATACCTTTGCGGATTTAAGGTCTTATACAAATAAACATTAAAATGCATAGTAATCTCTTCGTCTTTTCCGATTTTACTTTAATTAAAATTGATTCCGTAGCTATGCTATGCAATAAATTTGATTTTCGTTAAATCAAAAAATACTTCGACCTAACATTGCATTCTAAAATTTAATTGGTATTACACCAACTATATATCAAAGAAAAAATCAATCGTATGATTTCAAAAAAAATATTAGTAATAAACCCTGGTTCTACTTCTACTAAAATTGCAGTGTATGAAGGTGAAAACACAGTTTTTCTTAAAAATCTTCATCACGAAAATAAAGAACTAGAAAAGCACACTTCTATTGATGAACAATTTAAATTCAGAAAAGATTTAATTGTCAACGAAATTACGGATGCTGGTATTGCTGTTGATAGTTTAGATTTGATAGTTGCAAGAGGTGGTCTTCTAAAGCCTATTGAATCTGGAATTTATGAGGTCAACGATAAAATGATTAGCGACCTAATTAATGCTGAAAGACAACATGCTTCAAACTTAGGAGCATTAATAGCTCATGAAATATCTAAAACTAAAATAGGTCTTAAGTCTTACATTGCCGACCCCGTTGTTGTAGATGAATTAGATGATATTGCTAGATATAGCGGTCATCCAAAGTTTAGTAGAATTTCTATTTTCCATGCTCTAAATCAGAAAGCAGTAGCTAGATCGTATGCACAATCGCTAGGTAAGAGCTACGAAGACCTAAACTTGATTATTGTTCACATGGGTGGAGGAATAACTGTAGGTGCTCACAAAGAAGGAAGAGTAATTGATGTAAATCAAGGATTAGATGGAGAAGGCCCTTTCTCGCCAGAACGTTCTGGAACATTGCCAATGGGAGATGTAATAAAAGCTGCTTTTAGTGGTGATTACACTCAAGCAGAAATGCAAAAAATGGTTGTAGGTAATGGTGGAATGAGTGCTTATGCAGGCACAAATGATGCCTACAAGTTAGAATTGGAAGCAGTTGCTGGCGACAAAGATGCCGATAAACTGTACAAAGCCATGGCCTACCAAGTAGCAAAGGAAGTAGGTGCAATGTCTACAGTGTTGAAAGGAAATATTGATGGAATAATTCTTACAGGAGGTTTAGCTAAAAGTGATTACTTGAACAGGTTCATTAAAGAACGTATATCTTTCTTAGCAAATGTAACCGTTTTCCCTGGCGAAGACGAAATGAGATCGCTTGCAATGAATGGAAATTTATTATTAAAAGGAGAAATAAGTAATAAAATATATAATTAGGAGTTTTCATTTTATATCAATTACTAAAGCCTGTAGAATCGATTATTCGGTATTTGCAGGTTTTTTTTATTCTCCATAGTTTTGAACATGTTAATAGTACTACCATATTTCATAATTTGGTTTTTTTCTGTGTATAAAATATTTAATTATAAATAATCAAAATAATGGCAAACCTAACAACAAAATATTTGGGACTCGAACTTAAGAGTCCAATAATAGTAGGAAGCTCGGAACTGAACAACTCAGTGGATAGAATAAAAAAACACGCAGAGGCTGGGGCTGGGGCTGTAGTCTTGAAATCGCTATTTGAAGAACAAATCCTTATGGATATTGATTCTCAAAGATTAAACAATATGTACAATACTTACGATGCTGTTGAAGAGCAATTGGGGTATTATTTGAAAAAACATACCGTCGACAACTATCTAAGTCTTATAAAAGATGCCAAAAGTCAGGTTGATATTCCAATTATTGCAAGTATAAATTGTATTTCTACTACAGAATGGGTTGATTTTGCGAAAGAAGTTGAAAAGGCTGGAGCTGATGCTTTAGAAGTAAACATGTTCATTCTTCCATCGGACACCGAGGAAAATAGCAAAACTATAGAGAAGAAATATTTTGATATTGCAGATAAATTAACGAAAATCATTTCTATACCTGTATCGTTAAAAATTGGGTCTTATTTTTCGGGATTAGCAAATTTTGTGCAGAATCTTTCATATACAGACATTAAAGGTTTGGTGCTTTTCAATAAATTCTATACTCCAACAATTGACATAGAAAAAGAAGAGCTTATTTCAAATTCAGTTTTCAGCAATAACGAGGATAATAGCATGCCGTTGAGATGGATTGGTATTTTGAATAATAGAGTAAATTGTGATTTGGTTGCATCTACAGGAGTTCACTCTGGTAAAGATGTAATAAGTAATCTACTTGTTGGTGCAAACGCAGTGCAGATGGTATCTTCTATTTTCAAGAATGGAGATGATCAAATAACAAAATCTTTATCGGAGTTAAGTGATTGGATGGATGAAAAAAATTACGAATCTATAGAAGATTTTAGAGGTAAATTATCTCAAAAAGGAAACAAAAATACACAACTATTAGAGAGGGTTCAGTTTATGAAATATTTTGCTGATAGTGGTTTGTAAATTTTAGTATTATTTAGTGTAAAGGGATTGTATTTTATAAAAGATACAATCCCTTTTACTTTATAAAACATTCTTTTCGTATATTTCAGTTACTAATTAATCTGAAATATCTATGAAAAGAATACAAATAATTCTATTTCTCTTATTATTCTTAAACATTTTATCTTTCTCTCAAGATACTATTAAAACCGATGATATTCATCAAACAATAAATAATTTGATTGATGATAATGAGGCTTATCCGGTGGTTATTAATAACGACACTATTTTCAACATTTATGAAAGTGTATTCTTAAGTTCAAAGACTGAATACGTAAAAACCTGCAAGAATAGATTAAATGAGATTCTACTTCACGATATTTATTATCAAGATTCAATACACATTAAAGATAGTTTGAATTATATACAAGTAGCCTACTCTGGCAATACCATAGTTGAATTCAGCAAAATTACAGCTGGTAAATTAGGAGCAAGTAGGTCGAAAATTGCAGAGAAATACAAAGAAAAAATTTGGGAGTATTTAGGAAGAGTTCAGCCAGGTATTCTGTGGAACAAACTTTGGAGGGTATTAATATATCTAGGAATTTATATTGTTAGTTTATTGATGTTGAGGTTTGTTTTCAGGTTTATAAAAAAGTGGTTAACTACCAATAGCGATTTTTTGTATAAAATAAGTACAAAACTGAAAATTTATAGATTAAAAGAAGAAGATAAAGACAGAGTTGTTACAAACTTCATGAAGCTAGTAAAGGGTGTCTATTGGATATTAATAGTGTTTTTCACATACATTATGGTTCCAGGAATATTAAAGGTATTCTATTTTACTAGAGCAATTGGAGATAGAATGTTTGGGTATATCTTAGATCCTCTATTAAGTTTTATCCATGATTTTATAGCTTATATACCTACGATGATAAAAATAATCGTAGTCCTATTTATATTTAGATTCTTTATAAAATTGTTGAATTATTTTTTCAATGAAATAGAACAGGGCAATATTCAAATATCAGGCTTTTACAAAGAGTGGTCTACTCCCACATCTAATATTATTAAGATATTCGTTTACGCTTTTTTATTAGTAATAATTTTTCCTTTATTACCAGGTTCAGGATCGGAAGTATTCAAAGGAGTTTCAATGTTTTTAGGATTGATATTATCTCTAGGTTCTACTTCAGTAATATCAAATGCTTTAAGTGGACTTATCATGACATACATGCGACCATTCAAAATTGGAGACAGAATAGAAGCGGATAATGTTATTGGAGTGGTTGTTCAAAAAAATCTTTTGATAACTAGAGTTAGAACTCCAAAGAATGTGATAATTACAATTCCCAATGCTAAAATACTTTCGGGGCACAGCAAAAATTTCACAACAGCGGCCGAACGAAACAACCTTATTATCCACTCTACCGTAACTATTGGCTATGATGTTGATTGGCGAATAGTTCATAAATTATTGGTAGCAGCATCTAAAAAAACCAGCGGATTAATTACGCAATCAGGTAAGGAAGCATTTGTGCTTCAAACTAGCTTAGATGATTACTATGTAGCATACGAGATTAATGCCTACACAGCACAAGCCGACAAGTACGTTACAATACAATCTAATTTACATTCAAATATTTTGGACGAATTTAATGCTGCAGGTGTTGAAATAATATCTCCACATTACAGGGCTAACAGGTCGGGAGATGAAAATACAGTACATTCTATTCCAGACGAATCAATTAATAAGCATGAAGAGAAAGAATCTGTAATGGATATCAACGAGAAAATAGCTAAAAAACAAGAAGAAATAGAGAAGGCAAAAGAAGAAGAAAAGATTAAAAAGGAAGATGAAAATCAGTCAAATAAACCTAAGAGTAAATAACAAAATATGTCATTGATGAGACTTTTTACAAAAATGGCACTGGTTGCTATAATTCTAATATTTTCAACTACACTATTAAATGGGCAAGAAACCATGTTGCCTCCTGTAGGTTACATCAACATGAAATCTCTTGTAAAAGCTTATAGAGATAGCACATTCGATTATAGAAACCCTAAATCAAGAGTTATTCCCAAAGGAATATCTCAACATAGAGATATTGTTTTTAAAGTGATTAATGATGATAGTGTAAAATTAGATATTTTCTTCAAGAAAGATATTTCAAAACCTAGACCACTAATTGTATTAGTTCACGGCGGCGGATGGAAAATGGGTAAAAAGGAAAATTTCTATCCTTATGCGGGAGCTTTTGCAAAGGATGGTTACATTACAGCTACTGTAAATTACAGACTTGCACCTCACGCACATTTTCCATCTCAAATAGAAGATGTAAAATGTAGTATAAATTGGTTGATAAAACACGCTACAGAATACAATATAGATGCCGATAAGATTATATTAGTAGGTAGTTCGGCAGGTGCACATTTAGCTCTATTGGCTGCATATTCCAATGACGATACTTTCCGTTCTGGTTGCGATACTCAGAATATTCGCACCAGAATAAAAGGAGTGATAGATATCTATGGACCTACTGATATGGCTAGAGAACCTAAGATAAGAAAAAGCAGTGTTGTTAACCTTATTGGTGCTAGTTACGAAGATAAACCCAAAGCATACAAAGCTGCATCGCCAATGAATTATATCTCCGAAAATTGCCCTCCAACAATGATTTTACACGGTACAATCGACGGAGTAGTCCCAGTACGTCATTCCGATTTATTAAATTCAGAATTAAGCAGATTTGGAGTTCCAACAGATTACCACAGACTAAAAGGATGGGGGCATGTTATGGATAGATCGCAAGCTGTTTATGAGTATCATATTTTTTACATGCGAGAGTTTATAAAATCGTTATTTGAAGAATAATTACAAGAAAAAAACTTTGTTTGGTGTACCAAAAACATACTATTTAAATAGATTGTAAAACGTAGTGTTATACTACGTTTTTTTTTAGATTTGTTTCCCTATAAACTAAATCTAAATCCCTATGAAAAACTTATTTGCACTTCTGCTATTATTCTCTACATCTCTAGTTACAGCACAAGATTTCAATATAAAAAGTATTGGAAAGCAATACGACCTAAAAAGCACTACACCTTACATTAGTTACATGTCAGAACTTGATGACTCTGAATACATTGTAATTGAAAATAAAAAACAAGATGAAAAAAAGAATGATTATAAGCTTGCTTTTATAAAGCTTAAAAATGGCAAGACAGCTGAAAAATACTTGCATCAAAGTGGAAATGATGTTAGAGTAAAACAGACTAAAAAATCTAAGAGGTATGCATCAATTCCAAATGATCAAATTAGTTCAATAAAATTTGATGATGATGTAGATACTTTAAAGTATTTTAATTTTGAAGATAAAAAGATTAAGTCGATACTTAAAGACTGTGATTACCTAAAATACAATTATGAAAATGATAAGTTTGTAGCTTACACTAGAACATATTATTCTTCAGGTGGTGGCCCGATGATGATGAGCAATGGAATGATGATAGGAGGTGGAGGAACCACAATATACTACATAAATTTACTAGAAGATAAGAAGACTGGAGAGTATTATTATTTTGAAACAAGTAATTATGGAGGTATATCTAATATCTCAAGAAATGAACGAAGTAAAGAAAGTTTAGAGAGATTATTATCCGATTATCCAAATTTGAACAAGATGATTCCTGCAGGTATAGAAGATACTAAGTTTGCAATTTCTACTCTTTTAGATATCGTTCATTTAAAACAAGAAGGCAATAAACTATACTTGAATAAAAAATGGGAGATTGTAAGTAATGATACTACTTCATATTCGTATAAGTTGATTGTAAAAAAGACCTCTGATATTACTATGTCTATTAATATTTTAGATAATAAAAATCAAGATATTATAAAAGGAAATTATCTATCTCTAACAGGAGAATTAAAATGGAATTATTTTTTCTGGTATAATGAAGATGGAATAAAGACAAAATCCCTGTTTTTTAATAAGGATAAGTATTCTGGAAATATTGATGAAGAATATACAGAGTACAATAAAGAAAAGAAGGAGATTGTTTCCTATACGGTAGATAAAAAAGGGAAGGTTAAATTTAATACAATTGTAGATAAAGGTATGAATGTATTGAATCCTAAAGAGAAAATAGATTTAGATTTTTACGATACATACCTTAACCAGAATTTAAGATTATACTTTAACAGACAAAGGTTAGATATCGCCTACTACACCGATTCATTAAGAAATATAATAGCTATTTACCCTAACGATAAAGAAGCTTCGTGGAATAAGAAGAGTAAACTGATAAAAACACTAAATAAATTTTTAGTTGAAAAAGGCTTCGAGAATAAAAATGGAGAAATAACTGTTTTCATGAGGTTGATAGTAGATAAAACAGGGGTAGTTTCTAGCTTATCTCTAATAGATCATACGTATGAACTTAATGAACTTGAATCTCTTTTGCAGGAATTTATGGTAGGTAAAGAGTTATTAAATCCAGCAAGGATAGAAAGAAATGGACATAAGTTATATGTAAATCAATTGATAATTGAACCTGTAATTATTAAATATAGTTTTTTTTAACAATATAAAACCCTCAATAATGTATCGGCAATTAGATACTATTGAGGGTTTATTGTTTTATTTTATTCTTTTGTATTGATTTGTAATGTGAGTAAAAAAAACTCTTAATAAAATAATAATAAACTACATATTGCCTAAATTTGCCAATTCTAAAAATAAAACACAATGGCAAGAATACTTACTGGAGTACAAAGTACAGGAGTTCCTCACTTAGGAAACTTACTTGGAGCAATTGAACCTGCAATAGCTATGGCAAACGATCCTAAAAATGAATCGTTCCTTTTTATTGCTGATTTGCATTCGTTAACTCAAATTAAAGATGGAGAGGAATTGAGTGAAAACACTTATGCTGTTGCTGCTACTTGGCTTGCTATGGGTTTAGATACCAGTAAAACTGTATTCTATCGTCAGAGTGATGTACCAGAAACAACTGAGCTTTCGTGGTATTTGAGTTGTTATTTTCCCTACCAACGATTAACATTAGCACATTCTTTTAAGGATAAAGCCGATAGACTTGCCGATGTAAATTCTGGGCTATTTTCTTACCCTATGCTTATGGCTGCAGATATTTTGTTGTACGATGCACAATATGTCCCTGTTGGTAAAGATCAACTTCAACATTTAGAGATGACTCGTGATGTTGCTAACCGTTTCAACCATCAAATGGGAGATACATTTGTTGTTCCTGATGCTAAAATCAGTGAAGAATCTAAATACGTTCCTGGAACTGATGGTAGTAAAATGAGTAAATCAAAAAATAATTTGATAAACATTTTCCTTCCCAAAAAGCAGTTGAAAAAACAAGTAATGGGAATTGATACCGACAGTAAATCATTGGAAGAATCTAAGGATCCTGATACTTGTAACGTATTCGCAATATATTCTTTATTAGCTAATAAGGAACAAACACAACAAATGAGAGCTAATTATTTAGCAGGTAATTTTGGATACGGACATGCTAAAACTGCGTTGTTAAATTTGATTTTAGAAAAATATGAACAACCTCGCGAGAAATTTGATTATTACATGAACAACAAGCAAGAATTGGATGTAGTACTAAAATCTGGATCTGACAAAGCACGCGAAGTAAGCTCTGTAGTATTAGCAAAAGTGAGATCTAAACTGGGATTTAAATAGAATTATTAAAAATATCTATACTAAACCCTTTGTCTCGGTGACAAAGGGTTTTATTTTTAAGGAGCAATCACAAATGTTGTGGAATAATCGTCACCTTGAGCGTAGCCAAAGCGAAGCCGAAAAGCCTACACTGAGCGTAGCCGAACCAGAGTCGAACTAGAGCCAAAGCGAAGTCGAAAAGCCTACACTGAGCGTAGCCGAATGTGGTCTATTATAAAATTCTTACACAGTGTTATCACTGTTGCTATAGATATTTCGACTACATTCCCTTCGTTTCACTTTGGAAATTCCGCTCAATATGGATATTCTAGATTATACAATTTAATATAAATAAGGGGAGCAACTATTTTACTGCATGTTTCAAATCAAAAACATAAAAGAAATTACTAAACGTAAGTTTAAACGTGGCAGGTATGTTTACGGACTTCAGGGTCTTATAACCATGCTCGCTTCTTATTTTGTTACACTACAATTTGCCAATCCCAACGAAGCATTAATATCAGGATTAATTGGATTATTTATGTTTATTGAGCACAAAAACTTCGGATTTAAAAGAAGAATTGCTCAATCGTTGACATTTGTTGGATTACAAATAATTATACTTATTATTCTATCTGTATTTTTCAGCGAACATTATTTTTTGGCTTTGCCTTTTAATCTGATTTTGTTTTTTTCGCTAAACTATTACAATTATTTCGATACCCCCAATACCATCACCCTTACCTCTATTCAGTATTTTTACTTAATATCGGTAACTACACCTATAGATCTAGACCAACTACCATTACGTATTTATGCAATACTTGTTGGACTCGTCTTTACCTCCATTGGATTATTAATTTTTTGGCCTACTAAAACACACAAAGTACTTGAGCAAAAACTAAAAATATATCTAAGCAATACTCGAAAAATTTTAGAGTTAGATATTGCCGAATACAATAAAATATCTAACGGTTTCAAGAAAGATCAGAATGTAAGATTCTCTGAAATAATGGATGTGCTTTACAGTTTGAAATACGGTAATATATTTTCGACAACTAAAGGTAAGATACTTTTTAAAATTGCTGTAAATACTCAAATACTAAACAACTCTTTACACGGACTTAAGAAATCTAAAACCTTAGGTAGGTATAAATCAGAGGAAGATTTTTTTATAATCTCGGAACAATGGAAATCAAAATTAATTGAAATAATAAGTCTTCTAGAGCAAACAGTGCTAGAAGACAAACACTCTTTACTTCTGATAGAAGGCGAATATAAAAAGTTGAATAAATTAACTTCAGAATGGAAAACTATTATCAACACAAAAGATGCTGAAAAATTTAGTGCTAGAATTTCTGAAATCAATTACTTGACTAATACCCTGATAGATTTCTCTAAAAAACTCATCCTATTCAAACACAAAGTTGAGGATAAAGGAGAAAAAAGCAGGTTTGATTTTCTGTATAGATTCGATAATTTCCGACACAATATTCTTAATAGTTTAAACCTCAAACAACCATCGGTAAGGTTTGCTTTGCACACTAGTTTACTTATTTCTATAAGTTTATTTTTAGTAGCTTATTTCGATGTTTTTGAAGGTTTTTGGATACCTATGACTGTTCTTCTAATTATGAAACCCAACAATGGAGGAACAAAAAAACAAACACTAAACAGAATAGGAGGAACAATAATTGGATTGATAATTTCCTTTTTAGTAATCCGTTTTTTACCTCACGAAGCAATAGTTACAATAATAATCCTATCAACTTACATGACTGTTGTTATGATAAAAGATGAATACGGAATAGCCGTTATTTTCATCACCATGATAGTTGTTTTGTTAATGACTTTCGATTTTGAGCTAACAGATATTTTTGTGAATAGGTTATTATTCACATCAGCAACCGCAGTTTTTGTTTTGATTTCTACATCCTTAATTTTACCAAATTGGAGTAAGAACGACATTAGAAATAAAATGATAGAAACTCTAAAAAGCGATTCTTCTGTACTTGAAAACATATTGGATAAAGCAGATGGGAAGAATGTGAGCAAAGATGTTTCACGTTTGAGTATGATGAATTCTTATCAGGGCAGAAAGCAGATAAAAGAGCTTTACACACAAATGCAGTCCGAACCAAAATCGAGACAGCTAAATCTAACTATTGGAAAACAATTCTTAATTGCCCACGAGAGGTTTAGTCAGAATTACGGAAGATTTGTGTACGCAATCTTAACCAAGAAAACCAAAGTAGATTTACCATTTTGGCTGGTTAGAAAATCATTTTCTACAGCAATAAAAAATATAATTTACAATTTAGAAAAAGGCAATAAAAGTGTTAAATCCAACGAAGAAGCCCTCTCTAAATTATTTGCATTTTTGGTAAATGTAGAGGTAAATGAAAATATAAATGATGAGCAGTTTTTGGTAGTTTCTGACTTGAAAAAAACTACAAAAAGATTACTCGAATTAAGTAGCCTATCAGAAAATAAGGATCTTGTTTTTATTGTCTGATAGACTTTTCTAAATCCAAGTAAAAAAAACTAATCTACTTTATTAAGATTATTTTTAATATCTATTTCAAGCCACTTTTCGAGTGTGTAAATCAACTCTGCCTGATCTTTTAGTCCCATATTTCTTATTCTAGCGTTTCCGTGATTCTTCCCTTCTATAAAGAAATACAACGAACTTGTTCCATAATTAGAAGGAACAGCTGTAGCCGACCAAGTATCTAAAGCACCGTTGATATAAATAAATTCTTCCTTATTTTTTGGCAACCATTTATTGATTTTTTGCAATAATGCACCATCAAATTTTACAGGGATTTTACTTGGTACAAATGCTGCATATGGATTCTTAGGTAACTCTGTTAGTAAGTCTTTAAACAGATTAGTCTCGTACCCATAGTACCCCATTTGCTGCGCCGATTGATAGTAATGAGGAGCCATATACTCCATAGATCTATCAGCAAAAAAAACAATATCTGAAACGCTCATAAAATACTCTACAGCCTCAAATAAAGGTGTTTCATTTGTTGGAATATCATTACAATCATGTCCGTATTGCCAGAAAGAAAAAGGGTATTCTAGTATTGTGTATTCAAACGCTTGTTCGAAAGTTAAATACGTAAAATTCAGCTTTGCCCCGTTACTATACATTCTAAACAGAGGTAGGACTTCCTCCTTACTACTAAGTAGTCTGCGTTGTAAATCGTATATCTTTTTTCTGCATTCATCGCTACCTTTTGTATTCAGAAAATCATAAATGCGTTGTTCTTCAAATTCTCTATTTATAGGAGCAACATATGGTACACTTACATCAACATCATAAGGATAAAAATACCTGTAAAAAATTGTTGTAGCACCTCCCTTGCTTATTCCTGTACTCAACCATTTACCTTTGTAGATTGTTTTAAATAGCTCGTTAATATGATGTAAATCGGCAGATGCTTGTTCTAGATTCAGGTAAGTGTAATCTAAAGAGTCTGGTATACTTTCCCCGAAATACCTATGCTCTACTTCAATCTGATTTCCTCCAATTAGTTCAGTAAGTTCGTTAGGATGCAATCTGTCTGCACTATATCCTTGCGTAATTATAACTGTTGGATTATTGTAACCTACATGTTTAAGAAACACTCTTTGGAGGAAATATCCTTTTGATAAATCTAAATGATCTAAAGGTTGCTTAACTCTTAATTCGTAGATAGAATCTTCGGCATTATCAACCTTATGGAAAGAAACATCAGGTAGTTCAAACAATAAAGTTTCAATATTTTGAGCTGATATATTTGATATTACTCCAAGTAATAGAATTATAAGGTACTTTTTCATTTTAGATTGAAATTATTATTGTTTGTAATTAATTTGAATTTGTTATTCCAAATAAACATATTTTGATTAATATAACGAAAACAATTCTATTTATATCTTATACTACTAACCTTGTCAGGGCAAAAGCATTTAAGAATCATTCTTACAAAATTTAGTTATTTCAATGAATTTTGCCCCAACCCTAGAGGGTGATTCATTGAAAAATAGACTTTTTTGCTCCCTTTAGGGAATTTGGGGCAATCAAAAAAGTTAAATGCTTTTGCCCTGCTAACCTTGTAGAAACGAATTAAAATAAATTTTAGAAATTAACAATTACACCCTTCTTCCCTACATGTGGAATATCGCGAAGTGCTTTATCGTTAATCATATTTTTCCTAAAAACAAATTTCTTATCGTAAAGCTTATTGCCTTCGAAAAAAGTAACCCAAAATTCATTACTCATTTCAAGAGCTTCGCCGTATAGCAATTCAACTTTTGCGTAGCTTCTAGCCTCAACCTCTTTCATGCCATGGCGAAGTGTAGCAGTTTCTCTATCCTCACCATCAAACTTACCATATCCTTTTGATACAACAATTACATTTTCAATAAGACTATCGGTATCGTTTATTAAATAAGCAACCCAATCGTTCCACTCATATTCAGCATTCCACTCTTGAACAATTGCAACGTAAACCCCTTCGAATTTTGGTATTTCTATATCTTTTTTCATCTTTAATTGCTATTGACCTTTATAAATTAGCTTTAAATTGTATGCTCTTAATAAAGGATAATTAAAATTTCACATATATTTCGGTAACCACGACAATACTTTTTTTGTATGCAGATTTCGAATATACTCGCTGATAAAATCTGCGTTAATCAGCGTAATCAGCGTAATCAGCGGGAAACATATTTTAATATCTTATGCCTAGAGGATGATTTGGTATCAAACAAGTTTTACTTTTCTGAAATAGCTGTAAACTCCCCCAAATCCAATTATTGCAATTCCACCGTAAAGTAAGTAGCGCATAGCATGGGTGCCATTGCTCATTTCTGTAACCCATCCAACCACGGCAAGTATTAAACCTATAAGCATAAAAGCGTTAGCATTCTTCTTTGTGATTTTTCGCTCATTTTCTTTCCATGCAGTTTTGTAAGCTTCTACATTGGGTTTACATTCAAGTAATCTTTCAAATGCAACTTTTGCCTTTCTAAATTCACCAGTAGTAAAATGTGAATAAGCCAAATAATATTGGAAAAATTCAAGTAGTTTTTGCTTGTCATCAGAATGACTATAAGCTCTAAATTTTGGTTCAATTTTCAACAAATAAGCTTCTGCTTTCTTATACTCTCCCATTTTAATTAGAGCAACAGAATACTTAATTATTGCAAGTTTATAGGCAAACAAAACCACATAACTATTATCATCTAAAAACCACGATTCTATCTCGTTTTGTTTTTCCTCGTAAAGTTTTATGTGATGATTGTAATCGTTTTCATCGTTGTAAAACTCACGCTTTAGCATGGATAGATATTCCTTCATTTTTTGTTTTTTAATTAGTCTTTTGGTGTGTAGTTGTAATATCGTCTACACAACAAACAACTAGACATCAAACACTATTAAAGTATGATTTATTGAAAATTTAACTTTTTGATCCCTTTAGGGTAATGCCGTTTAAGAATAAATATCTTGTTTCAATAATTTTTTACCCCAACCCCTAAAGGGAGAAATCATTGAATATAATAATTTTGGACTAAGCCTTTTTGACTCCCCAGTCTCGACGTCTAGGCGGGAAGGGGCAAAACAAAAAGGTGAATTAATTAACTGATACTCTCGATTAAACAGTTAAACAATTCAACAGTTCATCAATTAAACAGTTAAAAAACCTATTTCAAATCCGCTTTAAATTGCTCCAAGAATCTAACATCATTCTCAAAGAAATGACGAATATCTCCAATCTGATAAAGAAGCATTGCTATACGCTCTACTCCAAAACCAAATGCGTAACCGCTATATTTTTTAGAGTCAATATTAACATTGTCAAGAACATTAGGGTCAACCATTCCGCAACCACCAATTTCTAACCAACCAGTACCTTTTGTAATACGGTAATCAGTTTCAGTTTCTAGTCCCCAGTAAATATCTACCTCAGCACTAGGCTCTGTAAATGGAAAATATGAAGGACGTAAACGAATTTTAGATTTCCCGAAAAGCTCTTTAGCAAAATACATTAATGTCTGTTTAAGATCGGCAAACGATACATTCTCATCAATATAAAGACCTTCTACTTGGTGAAAAATACAGTGAGCACGAGCAGAAATTGCCTCGTTACGGAAAACACGCCCTGGAGAAATGGTGCGTATAGGTGGCTCATGACCTTCCATAAAACGAACTTGTACAGAAGAGGTGTGAGTACGCAATAACTCATCAGGATTTGTTTGTACGAAAAAAGTATCTTGCATATCGCGTGCTGGATGATATTCAGGTAAGTTCAACGCAGTAAAGTTATGCCAATCATCTTCAATCTCAGGACCTTCGGAAACCGTAAACCCTATACGATTAAAAATCTCTACAATCCTATTTCTAACAATAGAAATTGGATGACGAGAACCTAAATCCAAAGCTTGTGCCGGACGAGTTAAATCGCCAAAAATACTTTTAGAATCATCCTTAGATTCCAAAGCTTCTTTTGCAGAGTTTACCTTTTCTTCTGTTTTACTCTTCAATTCGTTCAACAACTGACCAAATTCTTTTTTAGCAGATACCTCAACATTTTTGAACTCTTTAAATAGGTCATTCAAAATTCCTTTCTTACCAAGGAATTTAATTCTGAATTCTTCTACTTTAGCATGTTCTTTTGCTTCAACAAACTCTTCTACTTCTGCGATATACTTCTTTACTCTTTCTAACATTACTCCTGATATTTATATTTTATATGGAGACTCAAAGCATTGCGCCTCTACTAATACTAACAAAATTAAAAGCCTCTATGAGGTCCAAACGTTCTCTTCAAAATAGAAAATACATGCTTTTTTCAATAACTCAAACTGTTGTTTATCGTTCAAATCATCCATTGCTTTAATTTGCTTGTAATGATTCCAACCATCAAGATCTTTTACTGTAAACTCAAAATACCCGAAAGGCTCCAACAACTTACATGTTGCCATGTGCATAAGTTCAATCTTTTCGTCTTTCTCAAATTTTAGTTGCCCATTTCCCAATTCCTGAACACCAATTAAATAAAGTATAGTCTCTATATTTACTTTATCGCCATCGGCAAATTTATCAGAAAAGAACTTCTTTACCTTCTTCCACTGTTCATTCAATTGTTCTTCTGTAATATCCACCAACATAATTTATATCTAATAAATAATCTGCAAAAATAATATAATGTTTAATTTGCGAAGAATTAAAATCGATTTTTATTGCTATGGAATACAATTATATAGATTTAGTTTTAGGAGGAATACTAGTTTACGGAGCTATAAAAGGTCTAATGAAAGGCTTAATTGTAGAAATAGCAGGGCTTTTGGCTTTAATTATAGGTGTTTGGGGAGCCATACATTTCTCTGATGTTGTGGGTGAATTTTTGTCGGCAAAGTTCGACTGGAATCAGAAATACATCTCATTATCAGCATTTATCATTACTTTCTTAGGAATTGTAATCGCCATTTCAACTTTAGGTAAGGCATTAACATCGGTTGCATCTGTAATTGCCCTAGGTTGGTTGAACAAATTATTTGGAGCTATTTTCGGATTAGCCAAGTTTGCTTTTATGCTAAGTGTAATACTTATGATATTAATGCAAGTAAATAGTAAGTTTGATTTTATGGATAAAAAAACAATTAAAGGATCCATACTATTCGAAGATGTTTCGAAAATTGCTCCTTCTATTTTGCCAATGCTCAACGATATTGATGTGCAAAACTGGTGGGATAAGGCCTATGAAAAAGCAGAGGATGTAGTACTTGAAAGAGTTTAATTAATTGCTTTTATAATATCCTCTTAAAATTGATTATCAGAGTTACTACAGAGTAAATATATAGTTCTATATTTTAGTAAAATTTACTGAAACAACACTAAATATTGTTTTTTTATATACTAACATTTACATTGTTACTGACACCTATTTGCATCTGTGTATAAGTGACACTAATTTCTTTGATTGAACAACGAAACCATAATTTTTGTTATTTATTATTATTCTATATTAGAAAAGATACAACTTTCATTCTTTAAACCACTGAATAAACAAGACTTGACAAGCCTTAATTCGTTTTATACTTGAAAGATAAGTACTTTAATTTCTGATAAAAATCATGCAATCGCATGTGCCTCTATTAATGCTTTTTGATACTTTTAACCTCAGTAAAATCAAGAAAACAAATAATTACAATTATGACGGGTCAAAAAGGACTATTTAAAACAACGGTCGCGCGTAAGAACCTTATGGCGATAACGGGATTGTTTACGGCATTTTTCCTAATCATTCACTTGGCAGGAAACCTAATCCTAATCATTCCAGAATCTTATTTCCCAATTGGTTTTTGGGGAAATGTTGCTAGCGCACACGATATGTATAATGCATATTCGCATTTCCTTGTTCACTTCTGGGCAATTGAGGTAATAGCTTGGATTCTTTACGCTTCTATTGCAA
>JADGDT010000057.1 GCA_016744755.1 Ichthyobacteriaceae bacterium
ATCAGTATCAGATTGCTCCTGAATTAACTTGAATAAAGGAGGTACATCAAACATGTTGTCTTTAATAACGTGAACGTCTTTTACAAAGTGAAGAACTTTAGTTTGTGCTCCACCACTGTTGTGTACCATTCCGTGAATATCATTCTGGTGCTTCTCTAGTAATTTTTTAATTACCGGAGCATAAGTTCTAGTTGGAGATAAAACTAATTTTCCTGCGTTAATAGGTGAACCTTCAACTTCGTCAGTTAATTTCACTTTTCCCGAATATACTAATTCTTCAGGAACAGCAGAGTCAAAACTCTCAGGATATTTTTTAGCTAGGTATTTGTCAAACACATCGTGGCGGGCAGATGTTAATCCGTTACTTCCCATTCCGCCGTTGTATTCTGTTTCGTAAGTAGCTTGTCCGGATGATGAAAGTCCAACAATAACATCGCCACCTTTTATATTGTGGTTAGAGATTACGTCGCTTCTTTTCATACGAGCAGTAACTGTAGAATCTACAATTATTGTTCTAACCAAATCACCAACATCAGCAGTTTCACCACCTGTAGAGTGTATGCTTACACCGTGTTCTTTTAGCTCGGCAAGTAGTTCTTCTGTCCCGTTTATTATTTGAGAAAGAACTTCGCCAGGAATCAAATTCTTATTACGTCCAATAGTAGATGAAAGCATTATGTTATCAGTTGCTCCAACACACAGCAAATCGTCGATATTCATTATCAAAGCATCTTGTGCAATACCTTTCCAAACAGTAATATCTCCAGTTTCTTTCCAGTACATGTATGCCAATGCCGACTTTGTACCTGCACCATCAGCGTGCATAACCAAACAGTAGTCCTCGTCACCAGTTAGGTGATCTGGAACTATTTTACAAAATGCTTGAGGAAATAATCCCTTGTCAACATTTTTTATAGCGTTATGAACGTCTTCTTTTGAAGCCGAAACTCCTCTTTGTGCGTAGCGTTTGCTTACCGATGAACTCATCTGAATATGATTTTTGTAACCTAAAAAATTAGGTGCAAAAATAGGCATATTTTTTTAATTTCAAGAGAATACTTTTACCTGTTTTTTTCTATTAGTAGTGCAGGGTATTACGTTTTAGTTTAGGGAGAAGTAGCCAAACTAGTAATAGGACTACATCTTGTATTTTATGTTAAATTTCACTCCTATGTAAAAATTAATTCCTTGTGCTGATAGATCTAGTTCTTTTAGTTTAGAAAGATGGTCTATGTATTCAGTATTTAGTAAATTTTTCACACCAGCATCAATGTCAAAGGTGATAGATTTTGTTTTAACCTCCATGTTTGTGCCAATATTTACAAGGTTGTAGCTCTCTGACTCTGTTTCAAATTGACCAACCCTATTTTGGTTTAGTTTGTACACATCCTGAACGAAAATACTTTTAACTGTAAAATTTTCTTTTTGTTTGAATTGGACTTTCAGTGTATTATTGAATCTAGTTGCAGGAATTAATGGCAATGGTTCTCCTTGATTATCTTCGGCAAAAACTGTAGAAACATCGCTACGAATATGTAACCAATGCAATCCATGTGGGTGAATGTGGATACCAATCTCACCGCCGTACAAATTTGCATCTTTTTGAGTGTATTCGTAAACAGGAGCACCACCTTGTTGATCGCCCGTTGGAGCTAAGAAAATGTAATTGTTTATTTTATTGTAAAAAGGATTTACAGAAAAATTAACATGCTCGGTAGTGTAGTTGAAGCTAAAATCAATTTGATTTGATTGCTCGCTAACTAAATTACTATTCCCTTTTATGTATCTGTTAACGCTACCAAGTATTCCGTTAGATAAAAGCTCTGCTGAATTTGGAGCTCTAAATCCAGATGAAATATTTGCTCTAAGCTTTATATTGTTTTGTTTGTAAACAGTACCTAATGAGTAATTTATACTTGTATATTCGGTATTTAATTTTGGGAACTTAATGTTGCCCCCCATTATTTTTTCTTCGGAATCTATTTGTCGGTAATCTCCTCTAATTCCACCTTGAATATTAAAATTACCTAAACTATAGTTCAATAAAGAAAATACACCAATATCTTTTGTTGCTGAGTTAGGTATAACCATTCCTAATCCTGAATTTTCGTTTGTTTGATGCATTCCTTGCGAGCCAAAAATCACTGAAAAATTATTAGTTATTTCTGGAGAATACCATTTTAGATTGTACGTAAATGTTTCTAACTCCATATTTATGTTAGGAGTTGCAATATCAATTTTCACAGCTTTTCTCACATCGTTAGAGTAACCTAAAATCATATTGAATTTTGACTCTCCAACAAATAAAGTATTTTCGAAACTAAGTCTATTGTTTGTTAGATTTACAAAAGGCACTTCAATATTTCTTTCTTTACTAGATGTGTAAGTAGAGTCTTTAGCAACTATACCATAATCATTTTCGAGATAAGAATATCTTAAATTTGAAAGCCAATTTTTATTTACATATCCTAAAGACATTTTTATACTTTTATCCTTATACCTAGAATTGAATACATTTTCGCCATTTGGTAGAGCATAGTCTGTTGCAGAATTCATCCCACCAAAAACGTTAAAACTAAATTTTTCTTTATTAATTTTTACTCCAAAATTAGTTTGTAGTTGATTGTTGTTTGAAAAATATTTGGTTTCTATAGATCCTTCGGCAGTGTTTTGTTTAGCATATCTAGAATCTACAAAATATATAATTCCTGCTAGAGCATCAGACCCATAAAGTAAAGATGCTGGTCCTTTAATTACTTCTACAGATTCTATTCCAATATCATTTACACCCATGCCGTGGTTGCCTCCCCATTGTTGATTTTCTACTCTTATACCTAGTGCATAAGTTAATATTCTGTTTCCCGATAGACCTCTTATTACAGGTTTGCCAACACTTGCACCTACAGTTATTTGCTCTACACCAGGCATTTCGGCAATTGCGCTACTTAAATTAGTGGGTGATGACGTATATAATTCTTTTAACTTTCTATTTTCTATTGCTATTACATTTTCGTTCTCTAATTTCCCTCCAGGTACAGATACTACAACGCCTTGGAGTGCTATGTGGCTAGTTTCTAGTTTTAGAACAATATTTTTTTCTTTCAGTGAAATTACCGTTGAAAGGGTTTTATATCCAATAAATGAAATCTGAATTTTAATTCTCTCTAGGCTGATGTTGTTTATTGTAAACATACCATCTTTGTCTGTGGTTGTACCAATGTTTAAATCAGGGAAGTAAACATCAGCAAAAGATATTGGTTTGTTGTTGTTGGTGTCAACAACTTTTATTGACTGGCTAAATGTATTTGAAAATATTAATACAAGTAATGATGTGATAAGTATTTTTTGTAACATAAACTTAATTGTTTTATGGTTCTACCGTTAATTGTTTGGACTTTCTATATTTAGAAAACCTGACATGTTGAGTGGAGCTTTCCTAGAATGAAACGAAAGATAAGTGCTAGCCTCAACGGCTCGCCTCTATCGTTGGAGCGGGTTAGACTGCCGTTAAGGCTGAATCCGCTACTTATGATGACATTGTTTATCTCTCGTATATTTTACAGATTTTAGCTGATAAAAACATACGTTAATCAGCGGTATCAGCGGGAAATAATTTGTCATACGCTACCTGTATCAACGGCTCGCCTCGATCGTAATAACGGGCAAGGCAGGTTGGAGTTTTTCGTTAAAAAAACTTAGACCTCAAGGTAACGCTCATTCCACAATATTTGTGTTAGAACCTATTTTATAATGATAATCTTGAATGAAAATTCAAAATATTAAAAATGATACTAATACCAAAAATAACATGAAATTACATTTGTAAATCTGTTTCTATTTTCCTTTTTCTTCATTAAATTTCATATCCATAACTACGGCTATGCAGATGAAATTTGCTTCGATTAAGAAAAATATATTACAATATATTTAAACGTTATTTCATATAATATTTGGTATAAACCCACAGTGGGCAAGTATTCTTGAAATAAATATTTAAGAAAATGTTGGTGGTGCTCTAGAAGAAGAAGAAGATTTTTTTGTGCCTAATTTTAAACTGTTATGAAAGGTTTTCAGTACAGAGTTGTAAATTTTGTTTTCAAAATTAAAATGTATCTCTTCTGGCAAGTCAAAAGATGCAAAATGATATTCGTAAGCTAGACATTTTTCTTCACTGGTAGAGAAACCATTGTGGTGCTCGTGATGATCGCCATGGTGTAAAACCACATGCAAAGGTTGGTATATCAAAGGAAAGATAAATACCAATGCAGAAAATAACGATATTATTGTTTTGTTTCTCAAGATTGGGCAAAACTACAAAAGTCTTTATTAAGACTCTATAAGAATAACTGTATTTTTTTACAAAAATAAATAATGCTTATTATGGTTTAATTAATCACAAATAGCTAATGCTAATTACACTACAAAACCTTATTTACAATTATTATTTCATGTAATAAGCATTAATAATATTTATAAAGATACTTTGAGGAATAATGTAAATGATAGATATATTTGCGACATATAACTTATGCAATATCAAAAAAGGAAATGACTAAGATTCTCAACATATTTACTATTATAATCTTGAGCTTCAATATTCTTTGGGCTCAAGCACCCAAGAAGTATAATTTTGTGTCGCCACTTGATATACCGTTGATTTTATCTGGTACTTTTGGAGAACTAAGAAGCAATCATTTTCATACAGGAATAGATATAAAAACAAAAGGAAGAATAGGATTTGATGTTAAAGCAATTGACGATGGTTTTGTAAGCAGAATAAACATTTCGCCTTATGGGTACGGCAAAGCTATATACATAACTCATGGAAATGGATACACATCTGTTTATGCTCACTTAAATAACTTTTCTCCAGAAATAGAAAAATTTATTAAGAAGGAACAATACAAAAAGAAACGATATTCAATATCTATCTACCCTAAAAAAGATGAAATCAAAATTTTCAGAAATCAAGTGATAGCTAAATCTGGTAATTCTGGTGGGTCTGCTGGACCTCACCTTCATTTCGAAATACGCGATACTAAAACAGAAAAGCCTCAGAATCCGTTTAATTTTGGATACAGTATAAAAGATAATAAAAAGCCAACTATTAATAGCACTTTCATTTACAGCTTCGATAAAAAATCAAATGCAATTTTATCTCTAAATAAAATTTACCTAAACAACGAAACTGTAGACACTATTTTTACTCCTTCTGGACTGACTGGTTTTGGCATAGATTCTTTCGATAGACTTGATAATGCTAACAATAAAAATGGCGTTTATTCCGTTAAACTTTCTATTAATGATGAGACTTACTTTGAGTATCAAATGGATTCGTTAGTTTTCTCGGAACAGAGATATATAAATTCATTTATTGACTATGCTTACTACAAAGAAAACAGTAGCCGAATCCAAAAATTATTCCTTGATCCAGGAAACAATTTGAGTTTGTATAACTACAAATTAGATAATGGGTATGCTATTATTGAGGAGAATAAATATTACACTATTGAAATGATTGTTGAGGATTATAAAGGAAATAAGTCTACAGCTAAGTTTGTAGTAAAAGGTACACCTCAAATAATAGCAAATACTAATAAAAGTGAAATTGTATTAGATTATACCAAAGACAACTTATTTGAAACAGATAATTTCAGAATAAAAATACCTGAAGGTGCTTTGTATAGTAATGTTGATTTCTATTACTCATACCATGACAGTATTCACTTTATTGGTGATCCTAATATTCCTTTACAGAAAAGTTGTTCTATAGGTTTTAAATTAAATGACCTAAAAGACAGCATAGCAGGCAATATGATAATAGTTTTGATAACCGATAAAGGTAAAACTCTATACGCTGGCGGAAAAATTAAAGACGGTTATATATCTACTAGGACTAGAAGTTTTGGTAAATATGGAATTTCTTATGACACTATAGCTCCTACCGTAAATCCTATAAATTTTAAACAGAATAAATGGTTAACAAAAGAAAAATATTTAACGGTAAAGATTGAAGACGATATTTCGGGAATTAAATCTTACAAGGGAGAAATAGATGGAAGGTGGATAAGAATGGAATTTAATGCAAAAAACTCAACTTTAAAATATAATTTCGCCGACCTTAATTTAAAGGGTAAAAAACATACATTTACGCTTGCAGTAAAAGACAACGTAGGTAACTCAACAAATTATAAAGCAATTTTTTATAGAAAACTATAACCAATCTTGAAAAACTTAATAATCACTATAATTATCTCTTTCGTTTCCTTTCTATCATACGGACAAGAAGTATACATATATGGGAGAGTAGCTAACGATAAAAACATTGGTATTGATGGGGTTGCTGTACAGCTAGGAAGGTATGGTGCCGTTTCAAATGTTGAAGGATATTTTGATATCTCTGTAAAAAAGAGAGAAAAATACACTATTTCGTTTACCCATATCAGCTACAACTACATCGTGAAAAACATATCGTCGAATGCTGATACTATTGAGGTGAATTTTTCAATGGTAAAGAAGAGTAACCAGATTGATGAAGTAGAAGTTTATGGCGAAAAAACTAAAAACACAAACGTAAACAAGCTTAACTCCAATGAAGCAACAGTAATTTCTACTGCTGGAGAAGGCGTATCTTCTTTAATAAAATCACTTCCTGGAGTTGCATCAAATAACGAATTGAGTTCACAATACATGGTTAGAGGTGGTAATTTTGATGAAAACCTAATCTATGTCAATGGCATGGAAGTCTACCGACCATTTCTTGTTAGATCGGGGCAACAAGAAGGATTGAGTTTTGTAAACTCTCAAATGGTAAAAAATATAGAATTCTATGCAGGGGGTTTCGAAAGTAAGTATGGCGACAAAATGTCGTCGGTACTTGATATAGAATACAGAGAGCCAACAGAATTTCAAGCAATTGTAGAAGCTAGTTTACTAGGAGCTGGGGCTACATTAGACCTAGTTTCGGAAGATAAAAAGTGGAGTTCGTTAATCGGTTTCAGGTACAAAAACATCAGTCTTATTACCAATACTCAAGATACAGAAGCAAATTTTAGGCCTATTTATACCGATTTACAATCGGTAATTTATTACAGACCCACCAACAAACTTAAAATAAGTTTACTTGGTAATGTTTCTCTAAACAAATATAATTACACGCCAGTAAGTAGGCGTACAAATTTTGGGACTCTAAGTAAACCTCTACAGCTTGTGGTTTACTACGATGGTAACGAGCAAGACAACTACTTTACGTGGTCGTTAAATGCTAATGCAGAATACGCTGTAAATAATAATACTTTTAGTGAGTTTTATGTTTCTAGTTATCGTTCTACAGAAAATGAATATTATGATATACTTGGTCAGTACCGATTGAGTGAACTGAACAATGAACTTGGATCGGATGATTTTGGAAATCCGCTTTACACTTTAGGAATTGGAACACAGCTAGAACATGCAAGGAATGAATTTGATGCATTTGTTGTAAATATCGGAACAAAAACGAAACATGTTTTCGAAGATAATAGTTTAGAATGGGGAATACGTTACAGCAGAGAGAGAGTTAACGATAGACTTAACGAATGGGAATATGTAGATTCAGCGGGATTCTCACTACCTCATTTTTCGTTAGAACCATACGAACCTTACAACGGGGATTTAGAGGTTTACCAAGGAGCATCTTCAAAAAACACATTAAATTCAAATAGACTTGAAGCTTTTGCTCAATACGAAAAGAGGTTTGAAGTAAAGGATTACGCCCTCTCTTATAACATAGGTTTAAGAGCAAACTATTGGGATGTTAACGGTCAAACAAGTATCAGTCCTAGAGCGATATTTAATATTCAGAATCTAAATAAACCAAACGTTTTGTATTGGCTATCAATAGGTAAGTACTCGCAAGCACCTTTCTACAGAGAATTAAGAACTATGGATGGTAGCCTGAATAAAGATGTAAAAGCGCAGGATAGCTGGCATTTTGTACTAGGAAGTAACTATCAATTTAGTGCATGGAACAGGCCTTTTAAACTTACAGGTGAACTCTACTACAAATACCTAAACAATCTTAATCCGTACATTGTAGATAATGTAAGAATAAGATATTTTGGAAATAATACTGGCGAAGGATACGTTGCTGGTGCCGATTTTAGAGTTAATGGTGAATTTGTACCTGGTGTAGAATCGTGGGTATCAGTAGGTGTAATGTCTGCTCAACAAAATATTGATGGACAAGGATGGATTCCTCTTCCAGGAGATCAGCGTTTTAAATTCGCAATGTTCTTTCAAGACTACGTGCCAAAATACCCAACCTTAAAAGTGAATTTAAATCTTACCTATAGTACTGGATTACCCGGAGGAGGGCCTAGTTATGGCGACCCTTACAAATATCAATTGAGGTTGCCCGATTACAAGAGGTTAGATATTGGTTTTACAAAAGTTATTTCTGATCATGCACATGGGGTTACATCATCGTGGTTTCCTAAAATAAAATATGCTAGTCTTACACTTGAAGCTCTAAATATTGCAGATATCAAAAATACAATTTCGTATTCGTGGGTGAGAGATGTTTACTCGAAAGGGATGTATGCAGTACCTAATAAACTAACTGGGAGATTCTGGAATTTGAAATTGCAGGTTAAGATTTAATAGAACTTAAAGTTGGAAGCAAAAGCTAAAATGAAGACAACTATTTTTAAAGATTTGGTACTACCATCCCTATAGATATTGGGGCTGTGAGTAGAAATGATTTAGTAATTTATATCCTCTATATGCGTAAGCTTTTCGATACAAAAAACTCCAATGAGTTGATAATATGCGGTAGTTGATTGGAGCTGATTATACGAGTAAAAAACTAACACTTCGGCTACGCTCAGTAGCCGTTTTTTTACAAAGAAGTCATAAATGCCAAGGGTAGGAGAGGTCTAATCAATAAAAAAAATAGATTTATACATCCTGTCTGCCGATAGGTAGATCCACAAGCTCCAGTAAAAATAATGATACTAAAGTGTTTTTCACACAAATAAGGTTAGATCCAAATATTTAAACAATATTATAAGCTATTTTGGAAAACTTCCGTAGATGAAAATCTTACGCTTAATATTGTAATAATATATCTCACCTTTATAGCCTAGCGCAATAATATCTCCTTTAAATTCTTTGATGTTAGAGTAATAAAATGGTAGAATAACTTTTCCTGACCTATCTAAAATTCCGTATTTATTGTTTTTTACAGCCAAGTAAAACTCCTCTTTAAAACTGCTAATTTTTTTATAACTGAAAGAAATTACAATTTTCTTCTTATCGTTGATAATCCCGTATTTCCCATTTTTAGCAACTATAGCTTGCCCCTCTTCGAAAGCTCCTGCATATGTGTATTTATAAGGCAACCACATCGTTATCTTCTCTGTAACATACCCCCATTTACCCCTTTTTTTACATGGAAGAGGATATTCTGATACATCTCCAACTTCTTCAAATATATTTGGAAATACTTTATTGCCAAGAGAATCTATAAGTCCATACTTCTCTCTAATTTTAGTTAGTGCAAAACCTCTTTCGAAAATTGTTTCTTCAACATCTCCTTTAAATCTTTTATAAACAACTTTAGTAAGGGTGCTACCATCTTCTCTGTAATATCCGTAATTATTGTTTGAGAAAACAGAATACTTTCCTTCGCCATACATTCCAATGTTAACATAATCGAAAGGAATAATTGTGTCGTTTGTAGCAAGAGAAATTAAGCCATATTTTGAGTTAGAGTTCTGAATTATAAATCTACTTTTTATATCTCTATTTATTGTTTTATTATCAATTACAACAACTGTTTCTCCTTTTTGGTTAATAATACCGTAACTAGTACCATCGCCAATAATTGCAAAATCATTTTCAAAAGGTTGGGCATAAACAAATTCTTTTCCTTTAAATATTTCTTTTCCATAAATATTGTAATAAGTATATTTTCCACTTTTTTTATTCTTTGCTAAAACTATTCCTTCTTTAGCATCAGAAATTTCAGAAAATTTAAAACCTAAAACCTTATTTCCAAGTTTATTTATCAGGGCTACAGAATCTCCTTTTGTTACCGATGCAACTCCTTCAATAAAGTCACTACCATCGTCGTAAATAAAATCTATTACTTGTTCTCCTTTCTTATTTATGTATCCAACAAAATCTTCATCTGCAACAAGTGCATATTCATTACTAAAACTATTTTCGAACTCATATTTAGGCACTATTTTAACTTCTCCTTTGGTACTGATAAAACCCCATTTGCCATTCTTAGTTATTTGGTAAAGCTCTAAATCTCTTAGTACTCTAGACTCTGTAAAGGCTTTAGGAAATGGAAAATCGTGATTATCTTGATTGAAATTTCTAATTTCCACATCGTTGAAATCGGTAAACGATAGAATAAATAAATTCATCCATGCTTCAGTCGCATGTGGATTATCAGGAAACTTATCTACAAACCATTTGTAATTTTTTGCAGTTTTATTTTTAGTTGAAAGTAGAAATATTTGATTTTCTGCATCAATGATATATGGATTCTCGGGATAGATATAAATGAAATCAGTATAACTCTGTAGATTGCCATTATCTGTTTTAGCTTCGTATAATTTCTTTTCGTAAATAATCTTAGCATCTTCAGCACGTGGGTCGTCAGGATAAGTTTTTAGGAAACTACCATAACTTTGAAAAGTGTTTTGCTCTTCGGCTTTTTCAAATGATAAATCTGTTCTGTACTGTATTGCATTTGAGATATCATAAAAATCGGGAAATCTTTTAATGAATGCGGTTAGTGACTTTACACTTTTGGTGTCTTTTACATTATTCCAAAATGCTAAAACAATATCACTTTTAAGTTTAGATATTTTATCTGTGTCTATTTGGTAACTCAATAACTCTTCTTTGTCCTTATTCCTTAGTTCTTCGAAATCAACTTCTACTTTTTGAATATAAGCATAGGCCGTATCTAGGTTGTGAAATGGATTATCGTTTCGGTAGTAAATTATTGTCAACCCATATCTAGCAGCAACAGGTTCATCTTCAAGTACCTCTTGAAACAAGGATTTAGCTTTGAAGTAATCGTATATTTTAAGTGCTTCGTAGGCCTTGTCTATTTTTCCCGCAAAAACATTTACGGAAAAAAATAATATAAACCCTATTCTAATAACACTACCAAACATAAAACAAATTGAAATTTAAATTATATGATATAAAATCATTACTAAAACTATGCCAAATAAAATATTGGCAAATAATTCTATAAAACTTAATTATAAAAAAAAGCTACATCAAAATAGATATAACATCACAGTAGAATAAAATATTGTCTATTATTTTAACAACCTACTGTTTTATCAATATATTTTGATATAGCCTAAAAAATTTTCTTCAAAAAAATTATAATTCATTTATTTTATCTACCAATTCAGTTGCTCTTTGCTCAACTTCATTATTCAATAGATTAAAATATTTATTAGCATTTTCTATCTCACGACTAGCTATTCTAGACATTACATCGTCGTAATACTCTACAGCTTCGTCAACTATTTCGTTGGCTTTAGCAGCATCTTTTTCTGGATTAATCAACATCCATAAATAACACTCATCAATTAAATCACCAAAAAGATAATTTACATTCTTCTTTAATATTCGCTTACTAGCCATAATTATTTCTTTTTATATTTTGTGCAAATGTACTAAAAATATAACAGCAAATATAGTTAAGTGTTTTCTGTTTTATACTTATACAATTCTATTTAAACAACCTCGGCTACAACAAATGTACTCCCGCCTATATAAATAAAATCGTTTGAAGATGAAGATTCTAATGCATGAGCATATGCATCTCTAACAGATGTGTACACTTCTCCCTGAAGACCTAAGTTAGTCGCTATTTTCGCTAATTCAGAAGCGTCTAAGGCTCTTGGAATATCGGCTTTACAAAAATAATAAGTTGCTTTTTTGGGGAATAAACTTAAAGCTTCTTTTATATTTTTATCATTAACCATTCCTATCACCACATGGAGATTGTTGTACTGTTGCTCTGTTAATTGCTCCATTACAATTTCCAAACCTTCTTTGTTATGAGCAGTATCGCAGACAACCATTGGTTTATCTTGTAATTGTTGCCACCTACCTTTCAGGTCGGTATTAAAAACCACATTGCTAAGCCCATTTGATATATGACTATCCTTAATGTTTTCGCCCTGTAACTGAAGAACTTTCACTGTAGCAATTGCAGTATTTACATTAAACTCTTGGTATTTTCCTTTTAGATCGGTATTGTATTTTGGTAGCCAGTCTAGTTTATCGGCAAAATATATTTTCGATTTATTTATTTTTGCTACTTCTTCAAAAACATCTGTTATTTCCTTTTCTTGAGTCTGGCCAATAATTACAGGAATACCAGATTTTATTATCCCTGCTTTTTCTGATGCAACTTTCTCTAGAGTATCCCCTAGAAACATTGTGTGATCTAAACCTATGTTTGTAATAACTGATAGTATAGGATTTATAACATTTGTAGAATCAAGTCTACCTCCCAATCCTGTTTCTATTATTGCAATATCAACTTCTTTTTTTGCGAAAAAATCGAATGCTAAGCCTACCGTCATTTCAAAAAACGATAGATTTTTCCTCTTAAAAAAAGGTTTGTTTATTTGGATGAATTCTACAACATCTTCCTTAGGCATCATTTGCCCATTTAGCTTAACTCTTTCCCTAAAATCTTTGAGATGTGGCGATGTGTACAATCCTGTTCTGTAACCAGCTTCCTGAAAAATAGATGAAAGCATGTGAGCTGTAGAACCTTTTCCGTTTGTGCCTGCTATGTGTATTGCTTTAAATTTCTTCTCTGGATTACCTAAATAATTACAAAGTTCAACGGTATTGGTTATGTCTGCTTTGTAAGCTGCACTACCCTGACGTTGATACATTGGCAATTGCTTGAAAAGCCAGTTTAATGTTTTTTGATAATCGTCCAAGACTATTTTGTTTATTACTCAATACTAAATTTATATATAATATATCCCTCTTGTTTTTCTCCAGCAGTATCATCTCTTTGCCAAGTTGTTTTTTTTGCAGCATCTTTAGCATTTTCCCAAAGTTGTGGGTCGGTAGTATTAGAGCCTTTTAAGTCAACTTCTGCATAAGTAACTATCCCTTCTTTATTAACGTATATCCTAACAACAACTGTTCCTTCTTCAGTGCTATCGTAATCAGGATTTGGTTTTTTTATTGGTTTCCTGTCACCTAAAGAATAATTGCCAAAGTCACCAACACCTCCATTACCCGTATAACTCTTAGCACCTATTTTTCCATCTTCTGACCCCTTGTAACCTGCAACGCCATCATCTCCTTGATTTGCATCAGTTCCGGTAGCATCATCTCTATTTTTTAAGCCAGAGAACATTCCATCTAAATTTTTCTTTTTAGCATCCTGTTCTGCTTTTACTCTTTCTTCTTCTTTTCTTATTTTCTCTAGTCTTTCGTTTTCTACACGTTCTTTCTCCAGCCTTTCATTTTCTACTCTCTCTTCTTCTAAACGTTTTTCTTTGGCAATCTTGTCCTCTTCTATTTTCTTCTTTTTTTCTTCTGCAGATATTGGTGAATCCTCATTGTCTTGAGTCATCATTTCTTCATTTACATCTTTGGCAACATCTGGTACAGATTCTTTTATAGGCTCTTCAATTACTTCCTTTTCTTCTACAGTTTCTTGAGGAGTAACTTTTGAAGCTACCCTAGGGACAGGTTTAAAATCACCGCTTCCTTGCTCATCAAAACCAAAAACAATTGCTATTCCTGGTTCTGGTGCAGGATCTTGATATTTCATTCCAAAAAAAATAAATAGCACAATCAAAATAGCATGTATTAAGATTGTTCCTATTAATCCTTTTCGTTTATGGTTATCATCAAACATACTTAAATTAATCAGGTTGAGTTGCTAGTACTGCTTTATATTTATTTTTTCGTGCTATATCCAACACCTTCACAACATTGTCTATAGGTACACTTTTTTCTGCTCTTATAATTATTGCTGGTTCTTGTTCTCCTGCCAAAAGTCTACTTAATTTCCCCTCAATCTGATCTGCTTCTACAGGTGTTCTGTCTATGTAGTAGTTTAGATTTTTATCTATACTTACAGCTATATTCTGATTGTTGTTAGTTTTACCTTTAGCTTTTGGCAAAAGTAAATCTAGAGCATTTGTTGTAACAATTGTTGAAGTCAACATGAAGAAAATCAACAACAGGAATACTATATCCGTCATTGATGACATGTTGAAATTAGGACTTACTTTATTTCTACCTCTTAGTTCCATCTTACGTTCAGATTTCTGATTACAAGTTCTTAATTTTTGTAAATAATTGAAATTTCACAATTAGATTACTTACTAAACAGGCTCGTTCAATAAATCCATAAATTCAGTTGTATTTGCCTCCATTTGGTGAACAACTTTATCAACTCTAACAACTAACATGTTATATGCTATAAATGCAAAAATACCAACTATCAAACCAGCTACAGTCGTAGTCATGGCAGTGTAAATTCCTTTTGAAAGCAACTCTACATCTAATTGACCTCCTGCACTTGCCATATCGTGAAATGCCATAATCATTCCAATAACTGTTCCTAAGAAACCTATCATTGGAGCAGCTCCTGATATTGTAGCTAGTGTACTTACATTTGTTTCGAGTTTGAAAACTTCTAGTTTACCTGTATTGCCTATGGCAGTGTTAATATCTTCAAGAGGTTTTCCTATTCTCGAAATACCTTTTTCTATCATTCTAGATACAGGTGTAGAAGCTTGCTGACAAAGTATGGTTGCAGCTTCTAATTTTCCATTCGAAACATGGTCAGAAATATTATTCATAAAGTTAACATCTAGCTTTGTTGCCTTACGGATTGCACTAAAACGCTCTATGAAAATATAAATTGCAATTACTGAAAGAATGAATAAGGTGAACATTACCATTTGTCCTCCTATTCCACCTCCCATAATCAATTCCATTATTGAAAGTGTTTTTTCTACTGGTAGAGTTTCTCCATTTGTAGCAGCTTCTCCTGTTTGTTCTGCAATTGTTTGTAGGCTTTCGAATATCATCTTTATTATAATATGATTGATTACTAATGTTTTTCTATTACTTAAAACTAACTTCCAAAAATAGAAAGCATAACTTTAATTATCTAATGTTTTGTCAACTAAATTAATAACGGAGTTTAATGCTATTTATTCTATAAAAAAAGAGTCACACCTAAATAGATGTGACTCTTAATATTTCATATCGAATATCAAAAATTATTATTCATGTTTTTCTCCACGAATAACCTCTAATTTCAAATCTGTATCAATGTGAATAACATCTTGATCTCTTATTGTGTGATCATCTCCTTGGTAATTTACTTTTTCAATATCTTCAGACCCTCCAATGTGAAGAATGGAATCTTGAATTGCAAATGCTCCAATTCCTGCAAAGTAGCCTATTAAAGCTAAAAGAGATATTTTTTTCATATACCAACCAAAGTCTATCTTCTCTAATCCCATAGCAGCTACACCTGCTGCAGAACCGATAATAAGAATACTTCCACCAGTACCAGCTGTATAAGCTAATAATTCCCAAAATACACCATCTACCATAAAAGCAGGATCGGTATGGCTAATTTCGTACATTCCCATAGCCCCTGCTACCAATGGCACATTATCAACAATCGAAGATAATACTCCAATAACAGAGTCAATTAAATAAACATTTTTACCAGTAACATCGTCAAGCCATTGAGCTGTTTGCACTAAGTGTCCTGCAGATTGTAAACTTGCTACAGCTGTTAAAATACCTAAGAAGAAAAATACTGTTGGTACATCTACTTTAGATAATACACTAATAACAGATAGGTGACGCTTATCTTCTTCAGGTTTATGTTTATGCATTAGTTCTGTTACAGCCCAAATAGCTCCCAAACCTAACAACATACCCATGTAAGGAGGTAAGTGAGTTGTAGTTTTAAATACTGGAACGAATAACAATGCTGATACCCCAATGAAAAATATTATATTTCTTTCTTTCTCTGTTGTATAATCTCTTGTTTTTAGAGCTTCTGGACGAGTAATATCTCCTTTCATAGTAAAAGAAAGTATTGCAAGAGGGACAATAGCTGAAACTAATGAAGGAATCATTACCTTCATAATAATATTTAGGGCTGTAATTTGTCCGCCAATCCAAAGCATGATGGTTGTAACATCGCCAATAGGAGACCATGCACCACCTGCATTTGCTGTTAATACAACAATACTGGCATAAAGCCACCTTGTTTCTTTATCGTCGATTAGCTTTTTAAGTAAAGTTATCATTACAATTGTAGTAGTAAGGTTGTCTAAAGCAGCAGACATAAAGAAAGTAAGTACTCCGATAATCCAAAGCAATTTAACTTTATTAGTTGTAGTAATTTTATCTGTAATAATTTTGAAACCTTGGTGATGATCTACAACTTCAACAATTGTCATTGCTCCTAAAAGAAAGAATAAAATTTCTGATATTTCAACTAAGTGGTGCTCTAATTCATGTCCCACAAAGTGATTAGCCAATCCTCCTAGTTGCTCAGAAGACATTGTATATCCAGATATAAGTTCATTCCATGTCTGGTTTATTCCTAAATTTAATATTTCAGTTGCATTTAAAGCATAAATTGCCCAAGTAAGAACTCCAATAAGTAGTGCTGATGCAGCCTTATCTACTTTTATTTTATGCTCTAAGGCTATTGCCAGATACCCAAGAACAAAAACTACTACCATTAAAATGTACATAACTAATCAGTATTAAAATTTTGGTTTAAAAAAAATGTAGGTTTAATTAACTAAAAAATCAGTATATCTATACGAAAACTGACTAATTTGATGCAAATGTAAAAAAGAATTATTTCTAGACACTATATTGTTTTAGTTTTTAATCTATGTTTAAAATCATCAATTAGAATAGCTCTATTAAAAAAGCAATTGACATCCATCATTATATATATATTTTATAATTCATAAACCAAATTTACGCCATTAAAACAAAGAGGGTTCACCCCCATACACCCTACATTGATTTTTATTTAACCTAATTTTTTATTCGATTCAGAATCTAGTTCTTCGTACTTTGAATTATTACTAATAAATTCTGGCACAATCTTTTTCATTCTGGTCACCAACAAATAAGAACTTTCGTCTACTCTAGATGTAAGCTCATTAATTGAGGTATTAATAAGTGGATAGTTGATGTCCCTAATTTTTGCAACCATTATTTTAGGATGATAAGTAGGAATAGTATCCTCTTTATTAGCTAATAACTCTTCGTAAAGCTTTTCGCCTGGTCTTAAACCTGTAAATACTATATTAATATCATCTGGATAAGTATAGCCTGAAAGTTGAATCATTTTCTTTGCTACTTCAAAAATCTTTATAGATTTACCCATGTCAAATATAAATATCTCTCCTCCTTTACCCATAGCTCCAGCTTCTAACACCAACTGACATGCTTCAGGGATTGTCATAAAATATCTAGTTATTTCTTTATCTGTAACGGTTAGTGGTCCTCCAGATTCAATTTGTTTTTTAAACATAGGAATAACAGAACCATTAGAGCCTAATACATTACCAAACCTAGTAGTAATAAACTTAGTCCTGTCCTGTACCTTGCTTAAAGACTGAATGTAAATCTCGGCAATACGCTTACTAGCTCCCATAACATTTGTTGGATTTACAGCCTTATCGGTCGAAATCATCACAAACTTACTCACTCCCGATTTAACAGATGCATCAGCAATATTCTTAGTCCCTCTTATATTTGTAGATACAGCTTGTTCAGGATATTCCTCCATTAAAGGCACATGTTTATAGGCTGCTGCATGATAAACTATTTTAGGTTTGAATTTATTAAAAATGGCATGAACAAAATCTCTATCTCTAATATCACCAATAATAAACTCTAGTTTAACGTTTGGATATTTTTTACTTAATTGCGAACCTAGCTCAATTCTCAGGTTGTGAAGTGGTGACTCTGCTTGTTCGAATAACAATATTTGGGAGGGCTCCTTAATAATTAACTGTCTAACAATTTCGCTACCTATAGAACCTGCAGCACCTGTAACTATAATAACCTCGCCTTTAATTTCTTTAGTTGTGTAGTGATTATTTAAGACAATAGCAGGTCGTTCTAATAAGTCCTCTATATTTACTTCTTTAATTTGACTAGAACTTAATTCTCCGTTTACCCATTTCTCCGCTGATGGTATTATTCTTACTTTAACACCGCGCTCCAAACAACTCTCAATAATTTCATTTTTCTTATTTGGGTCAATATTATCAATGGCAATAATTATCTCATCGAGTTTGTGTTTATCTGCATAAACCTTTGTCAATACATTTTTAAAAGATTTGATTTTTTTTCCGTATAAGAATTTACCATGTAAAGTCTCATTATCATCAATGAAACTTTGTACTTGATATTTAACATTTTTATCTCTTGCAAGAGTGTTGTTGGTAATTACACCTGCCGACCCTGCTCCATAAATTGACACACTAACTGTTTTTTCCTTATTGGGCTTAACTATATTGAATATACTTCTAACAAAAAGTCTACTAAGTATTAATACCAATAATACTAAAAGTGAGTGTATAATAATTACTCCTTTAGGTATGAACTCTGTAAAAACAACTCTTTCAGCCTTAAAAACATACACCGAAGAAAGAAAAATCACAAAACCAGAGGTTAAACTTGCTGTTATTATTTTAGCAGCATCGTCTACTCCTGAATGACGTATGATACCTGAGAATGACTTAGTGAGTAAGAAAAATATTAAGTATAATCCAACTACAAAAATAAATTGATTTATGCTTATAAATTTTTCTACCTGACCGTAATCAAATCCGAACCTTACTAAATATGCAAAATGGAATGCCCCAATAACCACTGCAACATCGAATGCTAAAACCACCCAACGCGAAAGAAATCTTTCTGAAAAATATTTATTCAATAATTTATACATATATCTCTATTAGTACTCAATTATAGTACCTACTTTACTTATTTAATAAAAAAACTATACGCTACTTTTTCTCTTCTCAATGTCTTCCAAAGTTTCTGTTTCTCTACTAATTTTCAGGATTGGAACTGTAGGGGTGTCTATTTTAGATTTCTCCCTCTCATGTTTAGTCTTTATAAAAAATGGAATTGAAAAAATAAATGAAGAAACACTAATCATCAACAACAAGAACTTGTCAGTACCAGTATCTTTCATATGGAATGCTAACAAAACAATCACCAAATTAGCCAGAATCATAATTATAGATATTTTGGCATGTGATAGACCTAAATCTTCTAAACGATGATGTATATGATTTCTATCAGCAGTAAAAGGAGATTTTTTGTTCAGAATCCTTATCATGAAAACTCTAAATGTATCTAAGAGAGGCAAGATTAATATTGATATTGCAAGTACTGGCGCAGTTATCCAACCTTTACTTCCATTTATAAGAATCCCACTATTAAAATTAATAAATTCAATTGCTTGTATAGCTACAATAAACCCAACTATCATTGAGCCTGTATCTCCCATAAAAATTTTATTCGTCTTAGAAAAATTGAATCTTAAAAATGCAAATAAACTACCAACAAGGGTAAATGAAACTAAGGTCATAGATAAATATCCATTGCTATAAAACCACAATCCAAAAACAGTTGATGAAAATATTGCTGCGGATGCCGACAAACCATCAACCCCATCAATCAAGTTAAAAGCGTTAATAACAAGAATAATTACAAATACTGTAATTAATATTGAAAACCAATAAGGTATCTCCGAAAAACCTAAAATATCGAACATCTGAGGAATCCTTACATCAGATCCTAAAGAAATCATCAAAGCAGAAACTACTTGAGCTCCTAACTTTTTTAGTGGAGAAATCATTAGAATATCATCTTTTATTCCAAAGAAGAATAAAATAACCATCGATGCATTTAGTAAATCAAAATCTACATAACTCTCTTTTGCATACAAACTGATAGTGATAATGAATGCTGCGAAGATTGAAACTCCGCCTAAAGTAGGTACTTTTGTAGAATGGGAACTTCTATCTTCGGGTTCATCAAAAAGATGTTTCATCTTTGCGACCTTTATTATTACGGGTATTGAAAAGTAAGTTATAAGGAAAGATGTCGCTAGTAGAAATACGACTCTAATCTCAAATATATCTATAAAAAATGTAAAATTTTCCATAAAGGAAACAGTTTAGAAAATAGGTAATAATCAAAAAAATTATAATAATTTGATGATTGGCAAATATATGTTTTTTTAACTATCTAGTATTATGATTTTTAGTAATTAATATAGATGCAAATCAACTTATTGTTAATTAATCAGGGCTTATAGATAATAAAATTTCATATTGAATACTTATTCAGTTGTTTTATAACAAAATGATTTTATCTTTATTTAAGATAACAAAAATAAAGAATATGGATAAATACCATTCAATTGAAACAATAATATCGAACATGCCTAAGGCAGAACTTCATCTACATATAGAAGGATCTTTAGAACCGGAGTTAATGTTTGAATTAGCTCAAAAAAACAAGATTACACTTCCTTACATTTCTGTAAACGAAATAAAAGGAGCATATAAGTTTAGTAACCTTCAGGAA
>JADGDT010000189.1 GCA_016744755.1 Ichthyobacteriaceae bacterium
GCGTATCTCCAAGCAATATTATCAGCAACTCCAAAGCTTACAACTGCTGCAGCAATTATTGGCATACCTAGCCTGTTTGCTCCACCTCCAAGATTTCCCCATCCTGCAGAAGTAGCATTTGCTGTACCAACTATATTAGGTGCAAACATTAATGATGTGTGGAATTGTGTAATTACGAATGATGCTCCAATAAAACCTATAAAAAATCTATAGATTAAGAATTCTAATGGAGTTTGAGAAAATCCAATTAGAATAACAGGAATTGCACCTATTATTAATAACCATGTGTAGGTAATTCTAGGGCCATATTTATCGGCTAATTTTCCTATTACCAACCTAGCTAATACTGTACCTGTTACTGCAAGTATTATAGAATTCCATTTTTGGTCTGGCGATAGGCCTAAGTCTTTTACTACATCTGGCATAAACGGAACAATACCGAACCATCCAAAAAAAGCTAGGAAGAATGCAATTGAAGTAATCCAAAATGTTCTTATTGGCAAACTTCTTACGTTTAGTAAATCTAATTTTGTTGATTTCTCAAATAACATCGTTTTCATAATAATTAATTTTATTACGGCAAAGATATTAATTTAAGTATAAATACGTAGAAAATACGTATTTTTTTTCAAAACATATATTTGGTAGGTTTAAGTATTACAAACTAATTTCGGCTGAGGCAAGTACTCTCTGAATTTCCTCGTCGAAATAACCTGGATGCTCTGCTACAACATCACCAACTATTATTATTCCTGGAGATGAGTAGTCTATTGTTTTTTTTATTTCATCAACAGAATTAATATCTCCAATAGAAATTTTTTCATTTTTAGTTGTACCATTCTGTATTACTGCCATAGGTGTAAATCCGCTTCTATACTTAGACACCTCTTTTATTATGGTTGACATATTACGAAGTCCCATAAGTATAACTAGAGTAGCAGAAGATTGTGATGCTAGTACTAAGTCTTTAGATATAGTATCATCTTTTGTATTACCTGTAACTACCCAAAAACTTGTGTTGATTCCTCTTTTAGTTAAGGGAATACCTTGGTTGGCAGGAACAGCCAAGGCACTACTTATGCCTGGTATTATTTCTGTTTTTATCCCAAAAGATTCTACGTAATCAATCTCTTCAGATCCTCTACCAAATATAAAAGGATCACCACCTTTTAGCCTTACAACATTGCCGTAATTAAGAGCCTTTTCAACTAATAGATTATTTATCTCTTCTTGACTGTATGCGTGATCGTTAAATCTTTTACCAACATAAATAATAGGAGTGTTACTTTGTGCAAATGTTAGTATATCCTTGTTAACTAGTGCGTCGTAGAGAATAATATCAGCATTTTTAATTGCTTTTAATCCTTTTAATGTAATTAGCTCTACATCTCCTGGACCTGCACCTACTAGTGTTACTTTTGCATTATTATTCATACTCTATTTTTTTGTTTAGTATTTTTTATTTAGATGGCTAAATTACGTATTTTTTTAAATTAAAATAGGAAATTAAGTAAAAATACGTAGTTTTGCCTTTGAAATACTTAAAAAAATAACAATGAAAACAGTTATAGTTATAGGGAATGGAATGGTTGGTTACAAGTTTTGCGAAAAATTTGTAAACAAAGAAGGTTCAGAAAATTTTAATGTCAAAGTTTTTGGAGAAGAGCCAAGGCCTGCTTATGATCGTGTTCATTTGAGTGAGTATTTTGAAAATAGAGATGCAAAAAATCTTGAATTAGCTACTAGTGATTGGTATAAAGAGAATAAGATTGATTTATATACTAACCAGAAAGTAACAGAGATTAATAGAGAGCAGAAAACAGTATCAACTTCAAAAGGCAATACATTTAGTTACGACTACTTGGTTATGGCTACTGGCTCAGATGCTTTTGTTCCGCCAATAAAAGGGATAGAAAAGAAAGGTGTTTTTGTTTACAGAACAATTGAAGATTTAGATGCTATACTTGATTATGCCGATGAAATAAAGAGAAGTGGAAAGCCTGGAAATGCCGCAGTTTTAGGTGGTGGATTATTGGGTTTAGAAGCGGCAAAGGCTGTTATGGAAATGGGATTGACTCCTCATGTAGTTGAGTTTTCATCTAAATTAATGCCACGTCAGCTAGATACTAGGGGAGCAAAAGTTCTTAAGCACAAGCTACTTGGTTTAGGAATTAATATTCTACTTACCAAATCTACAAATCAGCTTTTAGGAGATGATCATATTACAGGTATGGACTTTGGAGGAGATGACAAAATTGAGGTTGATATGCTTGTTGTTTCAGCAGGTATAAGACCTCGCGATGAATTGGCTAAAGAATGTGGTTTGTCTGTAGGAGAACGTGGAGGAGTTATTGTTCACCACAATATGCAAACTTCCGATTCAAATATTTATGCTATTGGAGAAGTAGCCTTATTTAATCAGATGATTTATGGTTTGGTTGCACCAGGTTACGATATGGCAAATGTTGCAGCATCGCAAATTTTGGGTGATGAAACAGTTGTGATGAACGACGATATTGATATGTCAACAAAATTAAAACTAATTGGTGTTGATGTAGCAAGTTTTGGTAATCCGTCAATGCCATCAGCAAAAGGACAAGCAATTATTTACGAAAATAAAACAAAAGATTTATACAAGAGAATAAATGTGAGCCACGATGGTAAGCAATTGCTTGGAGGAATAATGATTGGAGATGTTTCTGATTATGACATGCTTCATCAAATGTACCTAAATGGTATGCCAATGCCAGATAATGCAGAGGAACTAATTCTAGGAAATAGACCAGAAGGGAGTGCTGGATTTGGTAGTGTACTTGATTTGCCAGATACAGCTCAAATATGTTCTTGCGAGTCTATAAGTAAAGGAGATATTTCTGGATTAATAAAAGAAGGTACTTGTAATAGCCTTGCAGATGTAATTGGTCATACAAAAGCAACTACAGGGTGTGGTGGGTGTAAACCAATGGTGACTGATTTGGTTAATGAGACTTTAAAATCTCTAGGTCAGGATGTGAAAAATACTATTTGCGAGCATTTCGATTATAGCAGACAAGAGCTTCTTGATATAATAAAAATAAAAAAACATACTTCTTTTGACGATGTAATTAATCAACACGGTAAAGGAGATGGTTGTGAAACTTGTAAGCCTTTAATAGGTTCTATATTTGCTAGTTTATATAACGATACTGCTAACGAAGAAGATCCAATTCAGGATACAAACGATAAGTTTTTGGCAAATATTCAGCGTAACGGAACTTACTCTGTAGTACCACGTATTCCGGGAGGAGAAATAACTCCAGAAAAATTAATTGTTATTGGCGAAATAGGTGTAAAATATAATCTTTATACAAAAATAACAGGAGGCCAGCGTATAGATTTATTTGGAGCAGAACTTAACGATTTACCAGCAATTTGGAGAGAGTTGATTGATGCTGGTTTTGAGAGTGGTCATGCTTATGGTAAATCTCTACGTACCGTAAAAACTTGCGTAGGATCTACGTGGTGTAGATACGGCATGGACGAGAGTGTGAGTTTTGGTATAGAATTAGAAAACAGATATAAAGGATTGCGTTCTCCTCATAAACTTAAAGGAGGAGTTTCTGGTTGTATTCGTGAGTGTGCTGAGGCTAGAGGAAAAGATTTTGGAGTAATTGCTGTAGAAGGTGGCTGGAATTTATATGTAGGCGGAAATGGAGGTGCAAATCCTAAACACGCAATTTTATTAGCAGAACAGATAGACAATAAAACTGCTATAAAGTATTTAGATAGATTTTTGATGTATTACATACGTACTGCCGAACCTTTGCAAAGAACTGCCGCTTGGTTAGAAAAACTTGAAGGAGGAATAGAGCAATTAAAGAAAGTAGTTATAGAAGATAGTTTAGGTTTAGCATCAGAATTTGAATCGGAAATGGCAGGACTGGTTGCTGCTTACCAATGTGAGTGGACTCAGGCAATAAATAATGAGGAAATGAAAAATCGTTTTAAGCATTTTGTTAATTCTGATGAAGGCGACGATAACTTAGTTTTTGTTCCTATGAGAGAGCAAAAAATGCCCGAACAATGGAGTAAGTAAGGTTGTTTAACTGTTGAGTTGTT
>JADGDT010000190.1 GCA_016744755.1 Ichthyobacteriaceae bacterium
TTTAACCTCATCATTAAGGCTAACAATGTAGATGTTTTTCACATTACGTAATTCTCTCAAAGTATTTTTAAGGTCGAGTAGTGGAGATACCTTTATTAGGATACTGTTTGATTTTGAAAATAATAACTCTAAGTTTTCTGCAGGGTTAGGTTGAGTATCAGCAAGCATAAATACTTTTCCTTTTACATCCGATCTACGAGCTGGATCTAAGTAAACTAAATCAAATCTATCGTTGGTGTTTTTTAAAAATTCTAATCCATCACCACTTACAAATTCAACATTGGTCTTATCTAAAATATTGAAGTTGTGCTTTACAATTTCTGATAGGTTAGGGTTGTATTCGCAATGTGTAAAATGCTCGAAGTTATTAGAGAAGTAGAAAGAATCAACTCCGAAGCCACCAGTTAAATCAATGGCTTTTTTACCACTAAAAAGGGATGATTTAAACTTAGCAGTTGCCTCTGACGATGTTTGTTCTATGGATAGTTTGGTAGGGAAAATAATACCTTCAGTATTAAACCAAGATGGAAGTTTTATTTTTGATTTTTTTTTAGCTTCAATCTGATTTACCAATTCTTTTATGTCAATATTTTTAAAAGGAGAACCTTTAAAAAGTAAATTACTTAAATCGGAGTTCAAGCTAGTATTAATAAATTTTTGAACTTCTGAATTTAATATATTTTTGATAAACATAAAAAACAGTTATTTGATAAGTAAATTTTTTAAAGCTTCTGTTAGGTTAAGGTATTGAAACTTAAAACCTGATTTTTCAATTTTATCTGATGAAATTTTGCTTCCTTCTAATAGAATATCAGCCATTTCTCCAAACATTAATTTCATTATAAATGATGGTATATTAACACCCCAAAAAGGTTTTTTTAAAACTGTTGAAATTTTACGGGTGAACTCTTTATTTGTAATATGTTCGTGGGCTACTGCATTGTAGCTACCTCTCATTTCAATATCTTCAATTGCTTTGATATAAATATTACACAAATCATCAATATGTATCCAAGGCATATATTGATTCCCATTGCCCATTGCCGATCCAATACCCAATTTAACAGGTGTTTTCATTTTAGCTAAAGCACCACTTTTTTTTGTTAATACTACACCTGTTCTAATTTTTACAGTTCTTATTCCTAATTCTTCAAAATTATCTGCAGCTTCTTCCCAAAGCCTGCATACTTTTCCTAAAAAATCATTGTGATAAGTGTCGTTTTCTGTGAAAATTTTATCAGAAGTTACTACTCCGTAATACCCAATTGCCGATGCAGAAATAAATGCTTTTGGCTTGTATTCTTGCTTTTTTAAGTTTTCAAAAATCAATTCAGCAGAATTTACTCTACTATCAATTAATTGTTTTTTTCTTTTTTCTGTCCATCTTTTTTCTGCAATATTAGCTCCTGCAAGATGAATAATGTAATCAGCATATTTTAATGCTTCGCTATCTATTAATCCATCTTTTACATCCCATGTAAATTGCTTAATTTTTGATCTTACTTCCTCATACTTATCTCTACTAAGTATTGCAACATCATACCCTTGCTCTTGTAGTTTAGAGGTAAGGTATTTGCCTACAAGTCCTGTGCCTCCTGTAATAAGTATGGTTGCCATCTGTAAATAATATTTTTAATGTTAAATATTTCTAGTTAAAGATTGAACAACTTTAAATTCACTAAAAAATTCTTTTAGAATAATTCTAATAATAGTATAAGATGGAACAGCTACTATCATTCCTATTATCCCAAACAAATTACCTGCAACCAGTATCACCAAAAATATTTCTAATGGATGAGCATTAGCAGATTTTGAGAATATTATTGGTTGGTTTATAAAATTGTCTATAAGTTGAATAATTAAATATCCAATAGATATTTTGGTAATCATAGGAACTATTACAAGGTTGAAATCTTGTGATATGTTTCCTGTAATAGAGAGTAAATTCATCAAAACAAAACCAATTAATGGACCAACATAAGGTATAAGGTTTAGTAGTGCTCCTAGTAATGCAATTATCAAAAAATTATTGATCCCAGCTATGTAAAGTACAATAGAGTAGAGTATAAACAGTACAGATATTTGTATCATCAATCCAAATAAATATCTTGATAACGAAACTTTTATTGAGCTCATTAGATTACTAGCTTTATCAGATTTACTCACAGGTATTATGGATTTCATTAGCTCTTTAATTTGATCTTTATCTTTTAAGAAAAAGAAAGTAATAAAAGAAATTGTTAGTACTCCAATTGATAATCCTCCCATAGTACCTACTAGTGAGTTTAGGAAATTTGGGATGAAAGAAAAATCTATCATATCCTTAATTTTTTTACCTCCCAAAAGATCCATGGTTTTAAAACCAAAATTACTCAACCACCCATTTACATGAGTCATACCATTTGTAACATTTGCTTCTATCTCTTCAATTCTAAGTAGTGATAAACTTCGAGCTTGTTCATTAATTAATGGCACTAATGCTAAACCAAGTAGAGTAATAATACTGAGGAATATTACAATTGTAACAACAGCACTTACCGAGTGAGGAATATGAAATTTCTTATAGTTGAAATTATTAAAAGCAGTAACTATAGGTTGACCGATAATAGCCAATATTGTAGAAATAATTAGGTAAACAAGTATCTGTCTTATTTCGAAAAGAAAATATAGAACTAGTGATATTGCAGTTAGTACAAATACAGCTTCAAGGATTTTGTTTTTCATTTAAAAAGTTATTGGTGTTATTTTTCAAATATAGTGAAAAGTTTATGGGAGTAGAAATTACTTTTTTATAAAAAAAACAACCCCAAGATTTAAAAAAAAATCTTGGGGTTGAAATATTAATTTTTATTTTGAATACTAATCTTGCTCCAAATATTTCTCCATTATAGTAATCGCAGATTCCGAAATTACAGTACCAGGTCCGAATACGGCAGATACTTTTCTTTCGAAAAGATACTCGTAATCTTGAGCTGGAATTACACCTCCTGCAAATACCAAAATATCTGGTCTTCCAAGCTTTTCTAATTCGTCAATTAATGCTGGAATTAGAGTTTTGTGTCCTGCTGCTAAACTTGATGCTCCTACAAAGTGAACATCATTTTCTATAGCTTGTTTTGCAACTTCTTCTGGTGTTTGAAATAGTGGTCCCATGTCAACATCAAAACCAAGATCTGCAAAACTTGATGCTACTACTTTTGCACCTCTATCGTGTCCGTCTTGTCCCATTTTTGCAATCATAACACGTGGGCGACGTCCTTCTAGCTCAGCAAATTTATCTGCTAAGTTCTGGGCTTTTGCAAAAGTATCATCGTTTTTAACTTCTTTACTGTACACTCCACTTATAAGTTTAGTATCGGCTTTATGTCTGCCGAAATGATTTTCTAAAGCATCTGATATTTCGCCTAAAGTAGCAAAATTCTCTGCAGCATCAACGGCTAACTCAAGTAAATTTCCTTCACCAGTTTCAGCACATTTATCAAGTGCAGCAAGTTTTGCAGCTACTGTATCATTATCTCTTTCAGCTTTAAGTTTATTCAACCTTTCTATTTGAGATTCTCTAACAACAGTATTGTCAACTTCAAGAATTTCTAAATTAGATTTTTCTTTAGTCTGATATTTGTTTACACCAACCAAAACATCTTGTCCAGAATCTAAACGAGCTTGTTTACGAGCCGATGCTTCTTCTATTTTCATTTTAGGAACACCCGTTTCTATTGCTTTAGCCATTCCTCCAAGTTCTTCAACCTCTTCGATAAGTGTCCATGCTTTTTTTGCAATTTCCTGAGTAAGGTACTCAACGTAGTAAGATCCAGCCCAAGGGTCAACAGCTTTAGTAATTTTAGTTTCTTCTTGAATATATATTTGAGTGTTACGTGCTATACGAGCAGAAAAATCGGTAGGTAGTGCAATTGCTTCGTCCAATGCATTTGTGTGTAGCGATTGTGTACCACCAAGTCCTGCAGCCATAGCTTCAATACAAGTACGTGCTACATTATTAAAAGGATCTTGCTCACTCAAACTCCAACCCGATGTTTGCGAGTGAGTACGCAAAGCCATAGATTT
>JADGDT010000058.1:0-11567 GCA_016744755.1 Ichthyobacteriaceae bacterium
GCAAGTATTATAAAAAATTACTTTGATAATCTAAGTAGCTTTACTTTTAAGGGATATTTTACAAATCCTTATGAAGTTTTGCAAAGATTGAAAGATCAGGAGATTCAATTGGTTTTTATAAGTTATACTTTAGATAATAATGCATTAGAATTTATACGAGCTATAAACAGAGAAGTGTTTCCTTTATTTGTAATAATGTCAGAACAACCTTCTTTAGCATTAGGGGCTGTTAGAGTTATTAATATGATAGACTTTATATTGAAACCCGTAACGTCAACTAGGCTGAATGACACTTTAAAAATAATTGATCATGCTATTAAATTACGTACCTCTCAGTCTGTTATGACCGATAAAGAACACATTTTTGTAAAAGTAGATAAACGAAAAATTAGAATTAATCTAGATGATATTTACTATTTAGAAAGTGTAAAGGACTACGTAAGAATAGTTACTGGTAGTAAAAGATATTTAGTTTATAAAACCCTTACCGCCTTTAGCGAAGAGCTAAATGATAAAAATTTTATGAGAGTTCATAGGTCTTATGGAGTCTCTCTTGAAAAAGTAAAAGCAATTGATGGCTTTTATTTAGAAGTATTTGATAAAAAAGTACCTGTTAGTAGAAAATATATAGATGAGCTTAGAAGCCGTTTAATGATTAGTGAATAATTAAGGTTTATTTTTTTACCAATAAATCATGTACTATTAAATATTTGAGATAATCCATTGTAGTTTTTTTAATTTTTTTTAAATGTTTAAACATGTATAAATATATTATAATTGATAACGAACAACTTTCTGTTAATATATTAGAAAATCATTTAAAAGATAATTCTGACATACTTAAAGTTGGTGTTTTTCATTCGCCATTTGATGCTCTTGATATACTTAAAAATGGAGATGTTGATTTTGTATTTATTTCTTTTACTTCAACTAAATCCAATATTATAGATATTATTAGAACAGTTAATTTAGACACCTTACCACTGTTTATAACAATGTCGACTGACAAGATGGATATTTTTAAAATTAACTCGTCTCTTAATGTTGTAGACTTTTTAGAAGTTCCTATTGATTTTCAAAAATTATCTCAATCTCTTAGAAAAATAGATTACATGGTATCTATTAGAAAAGAGCTTAATGGCGAAACAAATCAAGGAAAAGATTATATTTTCATTAAGGTAGATAAGAAAAAAGTAAGACTAAAATATGACGATATTTTATATATAGAAAGTGTTAAAGATTATGTGAGTGTTGTAACTAACAAGAATTCTTATCTTGTATATTCTACACTCACAAATTTCACTAAAAACCTTCCCGAAGATAGATTTATGAGAACACATAGATCCTATACAGTATCACTGCCTAACATAGTTTCTATAGAAGGACTATTTATGGGAATAGGTAATGTTAGACTCCCATTTAGTAAGAAATATCAAGATATAATTAGAGATAGATTGTTTATTGATGTGTAGATTTTTTGCTTATCGTAAAAAGTTGCTATCTGTCGAGAATTACTGTTAGTATATCTAAAATCTAAATTAGTACACTTCATTTTGGCTTAGCTTAGCTTATATTAAATAATTAATATACAATTAATCTAAACTTAAAATAAGGTATGAGGAAGTCATTACTATTCTTTGCTGTAATGCTGTTTTCTGTAGTGTCGTACGCGCAAGTTAGCGTATCTGGTACAGTAAAAGATGCTAGCGGAGAAAGCTTACCCGGAGTAAACGTTTTTGCTGTGGGGACAAAGGTTGGAACATCAACCGATTTCGATGGGAATTTCAATATATCAGCCCCTGCTGATGCTCAAGGAATTCAGTTTTCATTTATTGGTTACTCTGACCAAATTATTTCTTTAGAAGAAGCTAAGGCTGGAAATTTACAAATTACATTACAAGAAGATGCAAACGTACTAGGAGAGATAGTGCTTGTAGGTTATGGAACTCAAAAAAAGAGTGATATAACAGGTTCTATTTCTAGTATCGATTCAAAAAATCTTGAAGATCAGCCAGTAGCTGATGCAGCTCTTTTGCTACAGGGTAGAGCAGCAGGTGTTCAAGTTACTCAAACTTCTGGAGCTCCAGGAGCTAGTATCTCTGTAAAAGTACGTGGTACGGGTACTGTAGGAGATTCTAGTCCATTATATGTAGTGGATGGTATTTTTTTAGATAATATAGACCATATCAATTCAAGCGACATTGCAAGTATGGAAGTATTAAAAGATGCTTCTTCTACAGCAATTTATGGTTCTAGAGGTGCAAATGGTGTTATTCTTATTACTACAAAAAAGGGTAATACCGATGATGTAAGTGTAACTATTGAGACAATGGCTGGGATTCAATCTGTTTGGAATAGACCAGATTTAATGAACTCATCTGATTGGTTAAAAGCAACTAATACTGCTAGAGTAAATGGTGGTCAAACTGAGCTATCTCTTATTGCACCATCAGATAATACTTCAAATACAACAGACTGGTTTGATGAAGCTACTAGAAAAGGAGTAATTTATAAAACTAACGCAACCATATCTAGAGGAGATGAAAAATCAAATACTTTATTAAGTATAGGATATGTAAAGAATGAAGGAATTGTTGTTGGATCTGATTATAGCAGGCTTAATTTAAGATTAAATACCAATTATACTATTAGCAAAATGTTTAAAACTGGTATAAATTTATCTGTTTCTAATGCTACTACCAATGGTATTAGTTCGTCTAATGTTGGAGGTATACTAATTAACTCTCAGAGAATAGATCCCTTAACACCTGTAAAAGATCCAGCAACTGGAGAATATGCATCTACACCTTACTCTGATTTGAGTAATCCAATAGCCGCAGCAAATAGAGATACTAGATTAGATACAGGTCTATTGTTTTTAGCTAATACCTATTTGCAATTTGAACCAATAAAAGGTTTAGCTTTCAAAACATCGTTTAGTCTTAATATGGATAGATCAAAAGAAAAAGAATATTTACCAACATACGATTATATAGGAGGAGACAGGAATTTAACAAACAGCTTATCAAAGCAATATAGCGATTCTAATGGTTGGCTAACTGAGAATACAGTAAATTACAATTTCATGGTAGGAGAAGATCACAACTTTGACTTACTAGGAGGTTTTACTGCTCAACAAGATGTGTATGAATATTTAAAAGCAAAAAGAAGTAATATACCAGGAGATTCAGAAGAGTTACAATATTTATCTTCATCAACTGATTTAGAAAGTACTAATGCATGGAACTCTGGAACAGATATCAGAATGTATTCATACTTAGGTAGATTAAATTATAATTACGCTAATAGATATTATCTAACTGCTTCAATACGTAGAGATGGTTCTTCTGTTTTTGGTCCTGAGAAGAGATTTGGTAATTTCCCTTCATTATCGTTAGGTTGGAAATTGAGAAATGAAAAGTTTATGGATTTTCTTTCAGATGATATAGTTAACCATATTATGGTTAGAGCAGGATGGGGTAGAGTTGGTAATGCTAATATCCCTCCTTATGGATATACAGCAACATTACAAACTAAAGATAGTAAAGTAGAATATAGTTATGTGTTTAGCGGTAAGGAATATGCAGGTTTAGCCCCTGTAAAAATGGCGAATAAGAATATGCAATGGGAAACTGTAGAATCTACTAATATTGGATTAGATTTAGCTTTTTTGGCAAGTAAACTTACTTTCTCTTTTGATTATTTTGTTAAAGATACAAAAGATATGTTGGTACAAGTACCTGTTCCATCTTATGCAGGTTACGATGGTTCTCCATACGTAAATGCAGGTACGGTACAAAATAAAGGTTTTGAAATAGATCTTGGATACAGTGATAATATTGGAGATGACTTCCAATACTCTGTTAATTTTAATATATCTAGTATTAAAAATGAAGTTACTTATTTGGGAGGAGGACAACCAATCTCTGGAGGTTCAGCATCATTTATAGGTTCTACAACTAGAACAGAAGAAGGTCATCCTATAGGTTCATTTTATGGATATCAGGTTAACGGAGTTTTCCAAACTCAAGATGAAGTTGATAACAGTGCACAATCTGGAGAAGGTATTGGTGCTGGAGATTTTAAATTCAAAGATCAATGGACAGATAAAGATAATGATGGTGTATTAGAAGCTCCAGATGGTATTATTGATGGTCATGATAGAACTTATATTGGTACTCCACACCCTGATTTTTTCTACGGTTTAAATTTAGATATGGCTTATAAAGGGTTCGATATGAAATTATTTTTCCAAGGACAACAAGGAAATGATATTTTTAATGCATTTAAGTATTATAACCACGCTACTAATAAAACATATGCATTATCTAATGATTATAGTAATCACTGGACTCCAGAAAATAAGTCTAACGAAATGTTTGGACTAAACTCCGCAACCGTTGATAAAAATCTAAGAGCTTCAGACTACTATATTGAAGATGGTTCTTATTTGAGATTGAAAAATATGCAAGTAGGTTACACTTTTACGCAACCTACAAAATGGCTTTCTAATGTAAGATTATATTTTTCAGGTCAAAACTTGTTTACTCTTACAAAATATAGTGGACTTGATCCTGAAGTAGGTGGAGGCTCTCTAAATACTGGATTGGATTATGGAACTTATCCACAGAGTAGAGTATTTTCATTCGGAGCAAATTTATCATTCTAGAAACTGAAATATTATAAAAAGATGAAGAGATTTATTAAATATATAATGTATACAGGACTTTTAGCAGTAAGCTTTAGTTCTTGTAAAAAAGAATTTCTCGATACCGTTAAGATTGGGGAACAGACTGAAGATAGCTTTTACTCTAATGATGATGAGTTGGTGAAATCTTCAAATGCACTTTATGCACCATTATGGGAATATCACTATAATTGGGGGAGAGTAACACATGGTAGTGCTACTACAGATGACGCAATAGATAGAGAAGATTTACAGTATCACACATATTCTTTTGATGCTACTCATTTCTTGTTCACATATAATTATAGGTATAATTATCGTGGAATATTAATCGCAAATAAACTTTTACAGAATGTTGAAGGTGTTGATATTTCGGGTGTAAAGGATAAAGACTTACAAAAGAGAGTAGTTGCAGAGGCTAAATTTATAAGAGCATACTACTACTATGATCTTGTAAAACGTTATGGAGGCGTGCCTCTAATAGATCACCCCTTAACTGCCGAAGAGTTTATCTCTGGTAGAGCTACAGGAAAAGAGATTTATGAGTTGATAGAGACAGACCTAAAAGAAGCAGTTATTGATTTGCCTACAAAAGTAGAAATGCAAGGTTTAGAGCAAGTTGGTAGAGCAACTAAAGGAGCTGCATATGCAATGCTAATGAAAGTTGCTATTTCACAAGCAAGTCCTGGTTTTGCTAGTGAAGATTTTTATGATGCTTCTAAATGGGAAGATGCAAAAACTTATTTCAAAGAATTTGATAAGCTAGGATATTCTCTCTATATGGGAGATTATAATGACATTTTCTCAGAAGAAGGTGAAAATGGGTCTGGTTCTGTATTTGAAGTACAATTCTATGATTCTCCCTTAGACGATGGAGCATTTACTAATAATGGAAACTTTACTACTTTTCTATATATGCCTTGGCTTGGAGGAGGAGATCCTTATGGTCGTAATCAATCTACTTATGATTTGTATTTAGCATTTGAAGATGGTGATCCTCGTAGAGAAGCATCCTTAATAAATTCACTGCAATTTGCAGATCAATGGGTTCTTGATGGTGAAACTCCAGGGGTTGTTTCTGATGATCACACAAGCTTTTATAATTACAAACATTATTTATCAAAAGAGCAATATGAGAGTCTAGGTAACTTTAGAAACTCGCCAGTAAACGAAAGGATTATCAGATTATCTGACGTTTATTTAATGTATGCCGAAGCTTGTGCAAACACAGGAGATAACGATGCATTAGTTTATGTAAATATGGTAAGAAGTAGAGCTCGAGGGACAGGTACAGTTCCAGCAGATTTAGCCACAGTAACATTAAATGATATTTACCAAGAGCGTAGAGTTGAACTTTGTAATGAAGGAGGTAGATGGCACGATTTGGTTCGTTTAGGTAATTTAGAACAAGAATTAAAAATAGATGGATACAAAGTTAAAGCAAAAGTTGTAAGAGAACTTGATGGCGAGGATAATGTAATCGGATATACTATTTCAGATTTAGATGGAGGATCTCCAGTTTTTAATGCAACAAATATTGATGCTAAAAAACATATGTATTATCCTATACCACAATCAGAAGTAGATAATACAAACGGAAAGGTTAAACAAAATTATGGATACTAATATCTATATTATATAACTTTTTTTATTATAAGCCTTGCTGACATATCTATGCAAGGCTTATTTTATTTATAGTAGCATACTCTAAGAGTTGCTTCACCGTGAAAATCACATAAAACATCTTGAATACACCTTAGTTGGTCTAAATAGTTTTATATAGGGAGATGATATTTGTAATTTCGTATTTGTAATTTTTTATAGAGCTATTCTTTATTAAATTGCATAAAGTTTTCAGATAATAATATTAATATAATTATATATAAAATGATCATAGTAGCAGATAGTGGATCAACTAAAACTGACTGGGCTTTAATAAGCGAGGATAAAGTTGAATATGTGCAAAGTGTTGGTCTTAACCCATATTTCTTAACAACAGAAGAATTAGCCAAAATAATTTACGGAGCATTAAAAAATGTTGATGCTGAATTTGTAGATAGTATTCATTTCTATGGAGCAGGTACTGCAACTGCAGAAAACAAGAACAAAATAATTTCTGTATTTTCTGACTTCTTTCCTAGAGTAGAAGATGTTGTTGTGGATACTGATATGCTTGGAGCTGCAAAAGCACTTTTCAAAAACGAAAAAGGAATTGCATGTATTTTAGGTACAGGTTCAAACTCTTGTTATTATGATGGCAATAAGATTTCTGAAAATGTGCAATCATTAGGCTATCTTTTAGGAGATAATGGAAGTGGTGCTGTTATAGGGCTTAGGATGATGCAAATGTTTATGCGTAACAAGTTAAACCCTAAAACAGCTAAAAAATTCAGAGATGAATATAATCTAGGGTATCATTATATTTTAGATAATGTTTATAAGAAATCTGCGCCCAATAAGTTCTTTGCTCGTTTTTCTCCATTCATTCTGAAAAATTTGCATGATGATGTTATCAACAACATGGTTAGAGAAGAATTTAGAGAGTTTGTAAACTATTTTATAGTTAATTATGAAGGGTATAGAGATTTACCGATTAGAGTCATAGGCTCTATAGGATTTTATTACAAAGATATAATTGATGAAGTATTTGCTGAATTTGATTTGAAAATTGATAAAATTAGTAAAACTCCAATTGACGCTTTAGTAGAGTATTACTCTAGCCTTGTTAAAGTGAAAGCTTAATAGTAAATACATAATTAAGATACCAAGAAACATTATTATGGAGAAAGCAGTATTTGATACTAATAGCAGTACCGAACAAGAATCCTTACATAAAAATTTAGAAAAAATGTCGTTTGCAGAAATATTAACTGCAATGAACGAAGAAGATAAAAAAGTAGCTTTAGCAGTAGAAAAAGCTATTCCTGCAATTGATGAATTGGTTACTAAAGCTCTTCCTCGTATGGAAAAAGGAGGAAGACTATTCTACATAGGAGCTGGTACTAGCGGACGCTTAGGTGTTTTGGATGCATCAGAGATTCCACCAACTTATGGTATGGACCCTGGTGTTGTTGTGGGACTTATTGCTGGTGGAGATCATGCTTTACGTAATGCTGTTGAAGATGCTGAAGATGATTTTAATCAATCGTGGAGAGATTTACAAGAATATAATATTAACTCAAACGATACTCTAGTAGGTATTGCTGCATCTGGTCGTACACCTTACGTGATTGGTGGTTTGAAAACTGCTCGCGAAAATGGATTGTTAACAGCATCAGTATCGATGAATGAAGGTTCTAAAATTGCTGAAGCTGCCGAGGTGGTTATAGAAGCAGTTGTTGGACCAGAATTTGTTACAGGTTCTACTCGTATGAAATCAGGAACTGCTCAAAAAATTATCCTAAACATGATTTCAACTTCGTTGATGATTAAGCTTGGGAAAGTTAAAGGTAATCGTATGGTTGATATGCAACTAAATAACGACAAGCTTGTTGATAGAGGTGTAAGAATGATTATGCTAGAAACTACTTGGGATTACGAAACTGCAAAGGCTATGCTTATTGAGCATGAATCAGTTCGTAACGCAGTTAAAGTATTTAATAAGTAGTAATCAGTTGGCAGTTAGCAGTGAACAGTTAGCAGTGAACAGTGAACAGTTAGCAGTAACTCGAAACCCGTAACCCGTAACCCGAAACCCGTAACCCGTAATGAAATTATATTTTTACATAACTGTACTTTTAGTATCGGTATTCAGTTTTAGCTTAAACGCTCAGAGCGTTAAACATCCTAAACACGAGATGCGAGGTGTGTGGATAGCGACTTTGGTTAATATTGATTGGCCATCGAAAAACAGTACTGTTAGACAACAAAAAAATGAATATTTAAACTTGCTAGATTCTCTAGAAAAAGTAAATATAAACACAGTTCTGTTTCAGGTAAGACCTCATGGTGATGCTTTTTATAAATCATCTTTAGAGCCTTGGTCTGAGTATTTAATGGGAGAGCAAGGTAAGGCACCTTCTGATATTTCGGGTAGTTACGACCCATTACAATTTATTACTGAAGAATCACACAAACGAGGAATGGAAGTTCACGCTTGGGCAAATCCATATAGGATTACTGCTTACTCCGATTCTTCTCGTTTAGACTCAAATCACATATATTTCAAACATCCAGAGTGGTTTGTAAAACACACCGCCGATGATAGGTTCTACTTCATACCAGGTGTTCCTGAATCTCAGAAGTTTGTGCTAGATGTTGTAGAAGAAATTATAGAAAATTACGATGTTGATGCACTTCATTTCGATGATTATTTCTATCAGTATCCCGATAAAAAAGGAAATAATATTAACGATAGTTTACAGTACAACCAATATGTAGCACAGTATGATTCTATTACTAATCTTAGAATAGATTCTATTGCTGTTGTTGGTGATTCCACTGTTGTTGATTCTATTAGAATTGTAGAAACAAAGCGTGAGTTCGATAATATTCACGATTGGAGACGAAATAATGTAAACAACATGGTTGCAGCTGTTAACGAAAGAGTGAAACAGACAAAGCCTTGGGTTAAATTCGGAATTAGCCCGTTTGGAGTTTACAAAAATAAAGATGCACAAAACCCTGATGGATCAGAAACACAAGCAGGAGTAACAAATTATTACGATTTGTATGCCGATGTTTTATATTGGATGGAACAAGGTTGGGTAGATTACGTAACTCCTCAAATATATTGGAGAACAGATCATACAAAAGCTGCTTTTGATGTCTTGCTAGATTGGTGGGATAATCACTACAACGATAAAGTTAAATTATACATAGGTCAAGGAATTTATAGGGTAGGGCATCCAAGTTTTCAGAAGTACGATTTCTGGACAAGTACAGATGGTTTTACAAAACAGATTGATTTGGTAAGAGCTAGTAAACACACCGAAGGATCTATGCATTTTAGTGCAAAGTACTTTGTTACAAATCCATTGAATATAAATCAGGTATTGGGTAATGGTCAATATAAATATCCAGCAATAGTTCCTTCTTATGACTATGCAGAATCAAATAATTCTGTAATAGCAGAAATTGAAGTTTCTGGATCTAGAAAAAAAGGAGTAAAATTACAGTGGTACGATATTCTTGATAACGATATTCGTTATTACTTAGTTTACCGTTTCGAAGGAGATAAAGTTGGAGATATAGAAAATGCTGAAAATATTATAGCTAAAGTACCTGGATATAAACTAAAACAAGAGTTTATTGATACTTCGGTTAAAAAGTGGAAAAAATATACTTACGTTATTACTTCTGTTGATAGATTTAATGTAGAAAGTAAAGTTTCTAAATATATAACTTTGAAGGGGAAACGTAGTAGTGTGAAAGTTTATGAATAGAAGACCTACGAGAGTTTGCAAGACCTAGTAGAGCCTGTTTATTGAACTGATTCTCGTAGGATCTACACACTATACGAGGTCAATCATTTTCAATTAAACAGTTATAATACTAGTTATACAATTTTACCCGACTCTTGTAGGTGCTACGCACTATACGAGGTACAAAGGAAGGTTGGTAGCATGACAAAAAAATAAGATATGGAAGATAATTTAAAAACTGTAGTAGCAAAAGGGAATAGCAAGTCTGTATGGTCTTGGATTCCATCTTTGTATTTTACTATGGGAATACCTTACATTGTTGTAATGAGTGTTGCTGTGGCAATGTATGCAAACCTTGGCTTAACAAATACTCAAATTGCTATTTACACTAGTTGGTTAAACTTACCTTGGGTTATAAAACCTTTGTGGAGTCCTATAGTTGATGCTCTTAAAACTAAGCGTTGGTGGATTTTTACTACTCAAATACTTATGGGAGCAGCATTCGCTCTTACTGCTTATGCTATTCCTAGTGATGATTTTGTTTCTCTAACATTAGCAGGTTTAGCACTTGTGGCTTTTAACTCTGCTACTCATGATATTGCTGCCGATGGTATGTATATAATTGCATTGCCCGAAGAAGATCAATCTTTTTATGTAGGTATTCGTTCATCTTTTTATAGAGTTGCAATGATAGCGGGACAAGGCGGTTTAGTTTGGGTATCGGGATATATGTACAGTATAAACGGAGGTGATTATTTCTCGGCATGGACTACGGTTTTTGTTGGTGTTGCAGTTTTCTTAGTTATAGCGGGTATTTACCATATTTTTACTCTACCAAAAGTGGAAACAGTGAAAGACAATATTTCTATAAAATCTATATTTAGCGATTTTGGAGAAACTTTTGTTACTTTCTTTAAAATAGAAAATATTGGAATTCATATTGCAGTTTTACTATTATACAGGCTTGGAGAAGCACAATTAGTTAAGCTTGCTCAACCTTTTATGTTCGACGAAATTGCTAATGGAGGACTTCATTTAACAAACGAAAAAGTAGGTATTTTTTACGGTACAATTGGCGTATCATTACTTACTGTAGGGGGAATTATTGGTGGGATTGTAGTATCGAAAGGAGGATTGAAAAAATGGTTCTTCCCTATGGTGTTGGCAATTAACATTCCAAATTCAATGTATTTGTTGATGGCATATTTTCAACCACAATCCGATTATTTTATTGGGGGAGCAATTGCATTAGAACAATTTGGATATGGATTTGGATTTACAGCTTTCATGATGTACATGATTTACATTGCTAGAAATAGCGGTAAATTTCAAACAGCACATTTTGCTTTCACAACAGGTTTTATGGCATTAGGAATGATGTTGCCAGGAATGGCAAGTGGATATTTACAAGAGATGATGGGTTATACCAATTTCTTTGTTTGGGTGTTGATATCCATGTTACCAATGGTTATTCTTTACAAATTTGTAAAGATTGATCCAGATTTTGGTAAGAAAGA
>JADGDT010000058.1:11667-19979 GCA_016744755.1 Ichthyobacteriaceae bacterium
GGGTTATACCAATTTCTTTGTTTGGGTGTTGATATCCATGTTACCAATGGTTATTCTTTACAAATTTGTAAAGATTGATCCAGATTTTGGTAAGAAAGAGAAGTAAGGTTTACGGGTTACGAGTTACGTGTTGAGGTAAAGACCTTCGAGAGTTGAAAACCTCGAAGAGTCGGATTTGTTAGAAGTAATTGTGTTTGAATTTGGATTTTTGGGTAGCGAGTTTTGCCCCTGATAGTAGTGATACCCTGCAGTAGTAAAGACTATTGAGCAAAGTTTTGCTTTGGCTGACGATAGGAAGACCTAAGCAAGGCTATTGCGAAAAGGATGGCTACGAAGCGTATAAACGGATAGCGGGAATTGGCACAAAATAAAGAACAAAAGACATAAATATTTATAGATGTAGCATACTATGTTTATGCATATAAAATAAATTAGAAAATAGATTATACTTTATAAAAATGGGAACTAAAATTAATTGTTTTTTACCTTACGTTGGAGGTAGCCAAGATGAGTTTGTAAATGAACTTGCAGGTAGTGAATTGGTAAAAAAGATTTTTCTTGTAACAAAGGAGGATGTGAAATTGCCTAACGATAAATGTGAAGTATTAGCACTAAACGGCATGGTTTCGACTGAGTCGGTTAAAGCTATTGCTGATAAGTCGGATGCTGATTATTCAATGATCGTTACTAAAGAGGTGAACATTAGCTTCGGATATTTCGCAATTGAGAGATTCGAATATATCGCTTCAAGTGCTAATGCAGGAATTGTTTACTCTAACTATTCTGATTTAGTTGATGGTAAACTAGCTAAACACCCAGTAATTGAATATCAAGCAGGTTCGTTGAGAGATGATTTCAATTTTGGACCAATGATGCTTGTAAACTCTGAAGCTCTTAAACAGGCAGCGGCAAACTTTACAGAAGATTACGATCATGCTGGTATTTACAGCATGAGACTTTCTATCTCTAAAGATTGGAGCTTGGAGCATGTTGCTGAATTCCTTTACACTCAATCTGATGTTGATTCTCGTGCTTCGGGCAAGAAAATATTTGATTATGTTGATCCTGCTAACCGCGGTGTGCAGATAGAAATGGAGAAAGCTGTAACTAAATATCTTAAAGAAGTAGGTGCTTGGTTAAAACCAGAATTTAAAGAAATTAAGCTTGAAGATGGTGATTTCCCTGTAGAAGCTTCTGTAATTATTCCTGTACTTAACCGTGCTAGAACTGTTGAGGATGCTGTGCGTTCGGTAATGGTTCAGAAAACTGATTTTGATTTCAACCTTATTGTTGTTGATAATCACTCTACTGACGGAACTACTGAGATTTTAGCAAAATTAGTTGAAGAGTTTGGTTCTGATAAAATTGTTCATGTAACTCCAGAAAGAAGAGATTTAGGAATTGGTGGATGTTGGAATTATGGTGTGCACCAAGATGAGTGTGGTAAGTTCGCAATTCAGTTAGATTCTGATGATGTTTATACTTCTGATGGAAAAACTCTAGACAAGATGGTTGCTGCATTTTACGAGAGTAATGCTGCCATGGTTGTAGGTTCTTATACAATTACTGATGCTGATTTGAATGAAATTCCTCCAGGATTGATAGATCACAAAGAGTGGACTCCAGAAAATGGACGCAACAATGCTTTACGTATTAACGGACTTGGTGCTCCTCGTGGATTTTACGCTCCTTTCTTGCGCGATGTAAAAATACCAAATGTAAATTATGGCGAAGATTACGGACTAGGTTTATCTATTTCTCGTAACTACCAAATTGGTCGTGTTTACGATTCTGTTTACTTGGTACGTCGTTGGGATGATAACTCTGATGCTTCACTTACAATTGAGCAAACAAATGCTCATAATGTTTACAAAGATAGATTGCGTTCTTACGAGTTTAAAGCTCGTTTAGAGTTGGTTAAAAAACAAGGATAAATTGTTTATTGCTTCGCGGGTTATTGATGCCTTTGGCATCGGGTTTTAAATTGCCTTTGGCAATTGTGGTTTAAACTTGGTGTTTCTTTTTGCTATGCAGGAGACAATTTCATTTGTAATGATTTGATGTTTGTTTAGGTACGAATTACTATTGAGACTGATGATTTTACATGATGTAAAATCATGTGTCTCTGAGATAATGTTTTACTCATGATGGGTTCGTCAAGTTTAAACAGTAAATGCGAAGCATTACATAAACAAATGCCAACAGCATTTATAACCAGCGAAGCGATAAACAAATAAACAATACTGATGTCATATCAAAATAAAGCAACAAAATTATACGAAGATCAATTGAAAGATTGGTCTTTGTTTGCAGATAACCGTGAAGGTTTGAATAATGCAAAACTTAAAACTTTTGACTTTGATGGTTTCTCCATCAATATTCAATTCAATCCTAAACGTATAACTTCTTCGGCTGCAAAGGTAGATAGCAAAACAATAAAAGAACGTAAGTGTTTTTTGTGTAGTGCAAACCGCCCTGAGGTTCAAACTGAGGTAATGTGGGGAGAGAATTATGAGATTTTGGTGAATCCATTTCCAATTTTCAGGCAACACTTTACAATTTCTAATGTTGCTCATACCAATCAGCAAATTGAAACTGAATTTGTGAACTTTATTTCGTTAAGTAAAGATTTACCTGAAACAGTAATGTTCTATAATGCTCCTAAGTGTGGTGCTTCTGCTCCAGATCACTTGCATTTTCAGGCTGGAAATTTAGATTTTCTTCCAATAGAACAAGATTGGAAAAGTATAAAATCTAAATATGGAAAGGATATCAAAGTTAACGATACTGTTGAGGTAACAGCTGTTGACGATACTCTACGTCGTTACATAGTTTTAGAATCTGATAATGCAGAAGCTATGAACGATGTTTTTCAAAAGATTCACAAGTTCGGAGAGGAGTTAGAAAATGGAGAAGCTCCAATGCTAAACTTACTTTCGTACTACGTTGATGGTAAGTACAGAGTTTTTGTTTTCGTTAGAGGAATACACCGTCCTTGGCAATTTTTTGAAGAAGGAGAAGATAATATTTTGTTGAGCCCAGCATCGGTAGATATGGGTGGAGCTATGATTACTCCACTAGAAAAAGATTACGATAAAATTACTAAAGAAGATATAGCTGATATTTTTAAGCAGATTTCTATTTCTAAAGAGAATTTCGAGAAATTGGTTGAAGTGCTGGCATAAGTATAGTTTATGCTATGCTGTTTATTGATGCCCTTTGGCATCTAGTTTTAAATTGCCTTTGGCAATTGTGTTTAAACTTGGTGTTTTTTATTTCTCTGAAGAGTTTTGATTTCCACAAAGTTTAAACAGTAAAAGCCACAGGCTTTACAAACCAAATGCCAACGGCATTTATAACCAGCGAAGCGATAAACATATTAAAGTAAGATGATTATATTTTTAGGAGATAGCATAACAGAATGGGGTAATTGGGAAACTCTTTTGCCGGAGTTTGATATTGAAAACTATGGTATAGCAGGAAATACGACCTCTCAAGTAATAGATAGAGTTGACGAACTTTTTAATAAAAAAGCTCATCAAATATTTCTGTTAGTGGGAATAAATGATTTGGGAGATAATAGATCCATTTTTGAAATAGTTACCGATTACAATAAACTTGTAAAATTGTTAACTGAAAACAATGTAGCATCAGAAATTAATCTTGTTTCAGTTTTGCCAATAGATGAAAGTAGTTGGCAAAAGCCAGGTTTAACAAATGCTAATATTGATAAGTTAAATTCTGAAATTGAAGTTATAGCAATAGAAAATAACATTAAATTTATAGATATAAAATCTTCATTTTCAGATAAATTAGGTCAGTTAAAACAAGAACTTTCTAAAGATGGGTTGCATTTGAGTGAAGTAGGTTATGAGAAGTATAGCTCTCAGATTATAAAATATATAAAAGCTTAAAGTAAATAGATAAATTGAAAGTAGAATAGTATTGAAATTAATATTATTAAACAGTATCATGAATAGACTTAAGACAATAGGTAGCAAGGTTCTTTTATTGCTTAGCATTTTTCTTTTTTCTGGTGCTATGGCACAAGATAAGATAACTATTACATCAATAGAGAAGATAGATATTGTTTCAGAAACAGGTTCTTTTTATCCTGTTTTAAACAATAAAGGTGATTTTATATGTTACTCATCGTATACAAATAAAGGATTATACCTCTACGATTTTTCAACAAAGAAATCTATAGAAATTTCTCCTATTACTAATTTGTGTACTAATGTCTTGTTTTCGGATTCTGACGACACGATGTATTTCTCAGAAAAAGATATTTTAAAAAAAGGCGATAAAATTCTGAAATCGTATAATTTGAATTCAGGTGAATTATCAACTATTGAAGAAAAGAAAGGAGAGAACGAGAAATCATGGTGGGAAGACTTCATATCTATATTTACTGAAGATGTAGATGAATCAACATTAAATATTGAAGCACTAAAATTGGGGTATTTTGATTATCCATATGTACAATTAGAAAAGGGTAAAATAGTTTTAGTAGAGGATGGATCAAATAAAGCACTTAATCCTGCGGGAGTACAATATTATCTTAACCCAGTATTATCTCCCGATTCGAAAAACATTAGTGCTCAGGCAGTTGGCAAAAGTGCATTTGTATACAATATAGATACAAAAGACTACATAAATATAGATACCCTCGAAGCTGTTGAGTGGGTATCTAATTCGATATTGATAGGTATGATATCAGAAGACGATGGACATACAGTTACAAAATCAACTATTGTATCGTACAATCTTAACTCAAAGGAATATACACAAATACTTAATGATAGTATAAAAGGAATATATCCAAAATATTCTCCAAAAGCAGGAAAAATTGTTTGTCATACCCCTGATGGAGAAATTTATACGATAACTATAGAATTAAAATAATGTACTAAAAACTGTAAATAAATAAATAACCATAATACTTCTAATCATTATGAAAGCAAACTTTACGAAAAAGAAATTCTTACTAGCCTTAGCAATATCTCTGGGTGCAACTCAAGGATATTCGCAATTTAAGATTGCTAAAGAACCAACTAAAATTATTTCATCAGATGAAATGGTTTACATGAACGCCAATTGGTCGCCCGATGGAGAAAATATAGCATTTACTTCTGAGAAAAATAAAGGATTATGGGTGAGTGATGCTCAGGGTAAAAATGCAAAAATTATTACTTCAGATATAAATGCAGGATTTTCTTACGAATGGTCTTCAGATAGTAAAACTATATTATCACGTCCTGTAATTATGGAAAATAATAAACGCTACAGTCAAATAGCTATTTATTCAGTTCGCGATAGTAAAAAAACTGTGTTGATAGACAAAACACGAAATATTAAGTCGCTACCTATTTGGATTGATGGAGATTCACGTGTTGCTGTTTTAACAGTCGATGGTGTTAAGAAAATTAATAGTGGAAAAACTATATTAAATAAGAAGTCTACTGTTGATAAAACAGAGCTACTTGGTAGAAATATCGTTAAAACTGATAAATCTATTTCAATAAATAACTCTAGGTTTGAGGGGAGATACATATTTAACGTAGTACAATCTCCAAACGGGACTAAGGTAGTATTTCAAGTAAGTGGGTTGGGATTATACGTGTCTAATGCAGATGGATCAGATATGAAAAATATTGGATATGGAGAACAAGCATCATGGATGTCTGATAATGAAAATATTGTAATTACAAATATTCAAGATGATGGAGAAGTAGTAACATCAGGCGAAATTGAGGTATTAAATGTAACTACAGGCAAAATAATTACATTATTATCAGATAAAAAATATACAGCTTTAAATCCTTCTGTATCTCCCGATGGTAAGAAAATTCTATTTGATAATGTTAATGATGGTGCAGTTTATGTACTAGAATTAGAATAAATTAATTCATAATTAATTTAAGATGAACCGAGCATGATAATCAATTATATAACACAGGTAAAAGATTACCTCATGCGAAAGCCATCTGACCAAAATATAAAATTATAGACTGATGAATAAATTTTATCTACATATAACAAAAAAACTGTTTGTTGCAGTTTTAATGAGTATTACTTTTTTAGGAACAGTTGATGCTCAAGTTACAGGTTTAAGTGATTATGAAATATTCCTTGATCCCGGACATTCAAAAACAGAAAATATGGGTCTGTATAATTACTCTGAGGCAGAAAAAGTATTGAGAGTAGCCCTTGAATTAAAATCATTGTTTGAAACTCAAACAGACATTAAGACTGTACATATGAGCAGACTTACAGACGATGATTATATTTCATTAACAGGAAGAACTGACCTTGCTAATTCATTAAATCCTGATTTCTATTATTCTATTCACAGTGATGCCTCAATAGAAAGCCAAGTATTTACATTGTTCCCTGGTTGGAAATTTGAAGATGAAATTGTTGAGAAAAACAATTATCCAGGTGGTAGGGATTTTGGAGAGATCTTACATATTGACATGGCTGGGGTTACAAGATTACCTATTCGTGGTTGGGGTAATTATCCTGATAGGGTTTTTTATGATGGAGATGCTTATACAAGTGAAAAGCAGTATCCTCGTAACTATGTTACAAGGTATTCTAATATGCCGGCTTTATTAAGTGAAACAGGAGCACATACAAATGCAATACAACAACAAAAGAACCTTAATGCAGAATGGAAAAAAATGGAAGCGTTATCTGCTTTTCGTTCTTTCTTACAGTATAAAGGTTTAACAGTTCCTGTTATTGGCGTAGCTACAGGTGTTATTACTGATGTAGAAACTGGTAAACCAATAAATGGTGTAACTGTAACTATAGATGTACAGAGTTATACAACCGATACCTATGAATCGCTTTTTAATCAGCATTCTAATGATCCTGATCAATTGAGTAATGGTTTTTATTGGATTGAAGGATTAACTCCAAGTCAAGCTTATCCAGTTAACATTAGTGCTGATGGTTATGATACAAAGATTGAAAATATTACAATAAAATCTGACCCAGCAGGTAGTACAGCTGATAATCTAAGTTTTTTAGATGTTGTTCTTACTAGTAATGTACCTCCAGTTGTTGATGAAGTAGTAGTTGATGAAGGTACCGTAAACAATGTTATTCCTGGAAAAGATATTTCACTTATTTTTAGTCGTAAAATGGATAGAGTTTCTGTAGAGACTGCAATCTCTATAAGCCCTTCAGTTGTATTAACGTACAGTTGGAGTAATGATTTCGAGTTATTAATTCATACTGATAATTTAGGTTTTGAAACAGATTATACAATTACTATAGATGCTACTATTGCTAAAAATTCTATGACAGATCAGTTTTTAGATGGAGATAATGATGGTGTAGCAGGAGGTGACTACCAATTACATATAAAATCTGCACCTGTAGATTGTATTGCGCCTGTAATAATAGACCATTATCCTACAGTTGATGGTGTAATTTCGGAAATTAGACCTGTGATTAGGATTGTTTACGATGAAAAATTATTGGAATCAAGCATCGGTAATGACGGAATTAATATTTCTGAAACGGTTAGTAGTACTGTAGTTATAGGAACAATAAAATATGATATTGTTAATGACCAAAGTGTTATTCATTTCTTCCCTACAACCGACTTGGTTAACAATCTTTCATACACAGTTACAATAAAACCTGGTTTAGAAGACTTATATGGAAATAGTACAGATGAAGTTGTTTTTAATTTTATTGTTAATGAAAATGAAATTACAGAATTACATCCTATAACTGGAGGTTTTGACTCTAGTCTTACAAATAACTGGTGGGAACCTACCGGTTCTGGTTCTACAGAAGGAGTTATAGGTACTAAAACTAATATTGCTTATAGTACTGAAATGGCAGTTCAGTCTGATGGTAGTGAAGGGAGTATGAAGATGAATTACGAATGGGATTTATCTACATCTACTTGGTATATCCGTGAATATCTTAAGCCTACAACTTCTACACAGTATAAATTTGGAACAGATAATATCTTACAGATGTATGTATTTGGAGATGGGTCAAACAATGAATTCCGTTTTATGATAAATGAAGGTAATTCAACAAAATCTATATACGAGGCAAGTAAATGGTTTACTATTGATTGGATTGGTTGGAAATTAATATCATGGGATTTATCTAATGACGATATTTACGCTTGGGTAAATGGAAATGGTTTAATTGATGGTACAAATGGATGTTATATAGATGGTATCCACCTACAGCATATCGATGGAGCTTCTGCTAGTGGGACTGTGTACTTTGATGAAATAAGGTATATAAAACGCAATGATTACGGACTTTCAAATAATGAA
>JADGDT010000059.1:0-6087 GCA_016744755.1 Ichthyobacteriaceae bacterium
CCAAATATAGACCGTGTAGCTAACGAAGGCATGATGTTTACCGATTACTATTCTGAACAGAGTTGTACAGCAGGACGTTCTTCTTTTATTTTAGGACAAAGTGTTTACCGTACAGGTTTAAGTAAAGTAGGTATGCCTGGAGCAAAAGAGGGTATTAACGAAAAAGACCCAACCATTGCAGAGTTGTTAAAACCACTCGGTTACAGAACTGGTCAGTTTGGTAAAAACCATCTCGGCGATCAAGATTATCACCTTCCAACTAATCATGGATTTGATGAATTTATGGGAAATCTCTATCATTTAAACGCAGAAGAAGAGCCTGAATTGCCAGATTATCCAGATCCAAAGAAATTTCCAGATTTCGCTAAAAATTTCGGACCACGTGGTGTAATTCATTCTTATGCTGATGGAAAAGTAGAAGATACCGGACCTCTTACAAAAAAGAGAATGGAGACAATTGATGATGAAACAATTGCTGCAGCAAAGAAATTTATTACAGCTGCTGTTAAATCTGGCAAACCATTTTTTGTTTGGTGGAACGGAACAAGAATGCACTTTCGTACTCATGTAAAAGAAGAGCTCAGAGGTATTTCAGGTCAAAATGAATATGGTGATGGAATGGTAGAACACGATATGCACGTTGGTCAATTATTAGATTTATTAGATGAATTAGGTATTGCCGATAATACAATTGTACAGTATGGTACTGATAATGGACCACATAAAAACACTTGGCCAGATGCTGGAGTAAATCCTTTTAGAGGGGAGAAAAATACAAACTGGGAAGGTGGATGGAGAACTCCATCAATGGTTCGTTGGCCAGGTCACATTGAAGCTGGTTCTATTTCAAACGAAATTATTTCGGGAATGGATTGGATGCCTACTTTTTTAGCTGCAGCGGGTAATGACAAGGTAAAAAAACAATTATTGAAAGGTAAAAAAGTTGGAGACAAAACTTTCAAAGTACATTTAGATGGATATAATATGTTACCTTATTTAACTGGTAAAGAAGAAAAAGGTGCTCGTGAAGAATTATTCTATTTTTCTGATGATGGTGAATTAATGGCCTTACGTTACAATGATTGGAAAATTACTTTTATGAAGCAAAATGCTACAGGGACAATGGAAACATGGTCTCAACCAATGGAAACCATGAGACTCCCTTCGATTGGCAATTTAAGAAGAGATCCTTACGAATTTGCAACAATTACATCAAATACTTACTGGGATTGGTATTTAGATCACGTATTTTTATTATTACCAGCAACAGCATATGTTGGTAAATTCCTAGGTACTTTTAAAGAATATCCTCCAAGAATGAAATCTGAAACTTTTAATTTAAGCGAAGTAATGGAGCAATTAGCAGAACCTACAAGCAATTAAATATAGTTAAAGAAACTAAAAGGTCAGTTCTTTTTAAGAACTGACCTTTTTAAAATATAAAATAATGAAATCAATAATGATAAAAAATATAAGTGTATTTATAATAAGCATATTGTTATTTTCATGCACTCAGACTGAAACAACAGAAACAGTAGAAAAAGTTGTGGTTACAAATTTAGACCCTCTTACCTCGTGGAACGATGTAAATTCTAAAAAAGAAATTATTGCTTTTGTTAATACAGTAACCGATAAAAACAACCCAAATTTTATTCCAATAGCCGATAGAATCGCAACTTTCGATAACGACGGAAATCTTTGGAGTGAACAACCTGCTTATTTTCAATTGTTCTTTGCAATTGACAGAGTAAAAGCTATGGCTGCTGATCATCCAGAATGGAAGACTCAACAACCATTCAAAGCTGTTCTTGAAAATGATATGGAGGAATTAAAAAAACAAGGAGAACATGGTATATTTCAATTAGTGATGGCTACTCACACTGGTAGTTCTACTGAAGAGTTTGCCAAGGATGTTAAAGATTGGATTTCCACAGCCAAACATCCTACAAAAAATATTGGTTATGATAAATTGGTATATCAACCTATGTTAGAATTGCTTCAGTATTTAAGAGCTAACGATTTTAAAACGTATATAGTTTCTGGTGGTACTGTTGATTTTATGAGAGCATTTGTTTCTCCTATTTATGGTATTCCATCAGAACAAATAATTGGATCTAGATTTAAAACAAAATTTGAATACAATAATGGTGATGTAAAAATATTAAGATTATCAGAATTAGATTTTAATAACGATAAGGAAGGAAAACCTTTAAATATCCAGAAAATAATTGGGAAAAAGCCTGTGTTTTCATCTGGTAATTCTGATGGAGATTTGGCAATGATGCAATACACAGCTTCAAATAAATACAAAAGTTTTATGTTGTACGTTCATCACACCGATTCAATTAGAGAGTGGGCATACGATAGAGATTCACACATTGGGAAATTAGACAAAGGTCTCGATCAAGCAATTAAAGATAATTGGACAGTTATTGATATGAAAAAAGATTGGAAAATTATTTATCCTTTTGAATTGAAATAATTCATAACTTTTTTAATTAAAGAAAATTGAAATGACTAATCTTGAGAGAATAAATCAAATAAAAGAAAGTATATCAAAATCTGTTATTGGACAAGATCATTTGGTAAATAGACTTGTAATGGCCTTACTCTCTGATGGCAATATGCTTTTAGAAGGATTGCCCGGCCTGGCAAAAACTAGAGCTGTTAAAAGTCTATCAAATGTAATAGAAGCTGGGTTGAGCAGAATACAATTTACTCCTGATTTATTGCCATCTGATGTTACGGGTACCGAAATTTACATGCCTGAGTCTGAAGAAAAGTTTCAGTTTCAACAAGGCCCAATTTTTGACAATCTAATACTTGCAGATGAAATAAACAGAGCTCCAGCAAAAGTACAAGCGGCCTTGTTAGAAGCAATGGAGGAACGACAAGTTACAGTAAGTGGCAAAACCCACAAACTACCAAAATTATTTATGGTACTTGCTACTCAAAACCCTGTGGAGCAGGAAGGAACCTACCCCTTGCCAGAAGCTCAAATGGATAGATTTTTAATGCATGTAATTATTTCTTATCCTAGTAATGATGCCGAATTAGAGGTTTTGAGATTAGTAAGAGAAGAAAATAAAGACAAGTCAAATTCAAAAAAAGAATTTGTTAATAAGTTTCCTCAAGAGTTAATTTTTGAAGCGAGAAAAGAAATAGAACAAATAACAGTTTCGGAAGCTGTAGAGAAATATATAATTGCTCTAATTGATGCTACACGTTTTCCTGAAAAGTATGATGAAGACCTAGCAAAGTGGATAGAATTTGGCGCAAGTCCACGTGGTTCAATTTCTCTTGATAAAGCATCTAGAGCAAATGCTTGGATGAACGGAAGAGACTTTGTTACTCCAGATGATGTACAAGCAATACTTCACGATGTTTTAAGACATAGATTAATTCTGAGTTATCAAGCAAACGCTAAAGGAATTACACCTGATAAGGTCTTGGATGAAATCTTGAAACTTGTAGCCGTAGCGTAAGCTAAAAGGGAATAATCTCTCAGATATACACAGTAGCAAAGAAAATCAATAATAGAATATAAAGCAGTTAAACTATTAATAAAAAACTTTGCGTCTTAGCCTCTTAGCGTCTTTGCGAGAAAAATATCAACAAAAAAACTTTACGCTTTAGAGAAAGAAGAACAATGAAGGAAAAATCTAACATAAATAAGATTGAAGGAGTATTCCTCGAAATAGACGACCTAATAAAATATAGTTTTATTGCTCGTAACATTCATCTTAGAAAAAGCTCCAAAGTGAATTCTATTATGGCTGGTCGTCATGCTTCTAAACTTCGTGGTAGAGGTATGGACTTTGAAGAATCAAGAGCCTATGTAAATGGCGATGATATTAGAAATATTGATTGGAGAGTAACTGCAAGACTTCAAAAAACATACTCTAAAGTTTTTCAGGAAGAAAAAGAACACCCAGCAGTAATAGTTACCGATTTATCTAAATCTATGTTTTTTGGTTCTAAGAAAAACATGAAATCAGTATGTGCTTCGCAAATTACAGCTCTTATGGCTTACAAGTTATCTGGCGATGGAGATAGAGTTGGAGGCATTGTTATTAAAGACAATGACGTGGAAATGGTAAAACCAAAACGCGATAAAAAATCATTATTACATTTTTTAGGTAAAGTTGTTGAAGCAAATAATGAGTTAGCTGAAATTGAGCTAGAGAAATCACTTAAAGATTCGAAAGTAAAAGTATTTGAGCAGTTACACAATTTAATATCTCACGACTATACAGTATTAATAATTTCCGACTTTAAAAGGTATGATCCAATTGTAATTCAACGACTTTTAGATCTTTCGGTACACAACGACATTATTGTTTTTAAGGTTTACGATGAGCTCGAAAAATCAATACCTGAGGAGCAAATCTCATTAAGTGATGGGGAGAGTCAAATAGAAATAAACGGTAAGGATAAAAAAACCATAAAATCAATAAAAGAAAATTTTGAAAACAAGCAAAACAAATTTATAAATGAATTAAACTCTTACAAAATTCCTGTATTTTTAATTAATACAGAAAGTCCAATAGAAGAGCAGATAAGAACGCAGTTAGGGTTATAAAATTTATGAATTGGTGAAAATGTTACAAGCAAAAGACATAGAAAATATAGGAGAACTAATAGAGCCAGAAAAGTTAGAGATGACTTTTTCTACTCCTGGTTGGTACGCTGTATATGTTTTAGTTTGCTTGATCATTGTTTTCATAATCTACAAATCAATTCTACACTGGAGAAAGAATAAATATAGAAGAAGTGCAATAAGTAAAATCAAAAATCAAAAAGATACAATCTCAGTTTCTGATATTAATGAAATTATAAAAATTGTTGCCATACAAAGTTACGAAAGAAAAGATGTAGCCAATTTAAGCTTAGAATCTTGGGTTGAGTTTTTAAACTCAAAATCTAAAATTATTTTCAATAAAAAATCATTTGAATTTATTTATACCAATAAGGAAATAGATAAAAAGAGTTTAGAAAGTTTTGTTAACGATTCAGTTTACTGGATAGGAAAGCATAAGATTTAACTGTAACTGTAACTGTAACACTATAAATGTTAGAAGAATTAAAAGACATATCGTTATCTGCATTAGAAATCCAATATATTTGGGTGTTCTATCTATTGCCAATACCTATTATTATTTGGTACGTTATACCTACTATCAGAAATAAAAAGAAGGCATTATTTATCCCTTCATATTCTAACATTAAGAAGTTATTGGATTCCAATGAAATTTCTTTAAACAGAACTCAAGAAATCAAGTGGTACAAATGGTTAATATTGATGATAATTTGGGGCTTACTGCTCACATCTTTTTCATCGCCTCAACTAGTAGGTATTCCCGATAAGAAAGTAATAAATTCTAGAAATTTTCTTATTGTTGCTGACTTGTCTTTAAGTATGAACGAAAGAGATTGGCCCACAAATAATGGAAGAATATCTCGTTGGGATGGAGTAAAATCAGTATTGAAAGATTTTGTAGAGTCACGAGAAGGTGACAGAATGGGTTTAATTTTCTTTGGTTCGCAAGCATATACACAAGCACCATTTACTACAGATTTGAATTTGGTAAATGCCATGATGGATGATGTTGCAGTTGGAATGGCCGGGCAAATGACTTCGATAGGAAATGCCATAGCCAAAGGCATTGAGTTATTTCAGAAAGATAGTATTAAGTATAAAGTAATGCTAGTGTTAACCGATGGAGTTGATAGTGGTAGCGATATACTTCCGTTGGATGCTTCTACAATAGCGAAACAGGATTCTATTACAATTTACACTTTAGGCATTGGTCAGAAAGGAGCTGGATCTTATGAGTTAGACGAGAACACTCTACGTGATATTGCGGATATTACAGGAGGTAAATATTTTAAAGCTGATGATGAGGGATCTCTTGAAAAAATTGCAGAAACCCTAAATAAATATGAACCAATGGAATACGAGGAGGATAGTTACAAACCGGTAACTCTACTCTATTATATTCCTCTAGGTTTAGCGTACTTATTAGGGATGTTATATTATTTATTTGCTGTTTTATGGAGGATGATTAAGCGGGAATAAGTTTCTTG
>JADGDT010000059.1:6187-7783 GCA_016744755.1 Ichthyobacteriaceae bacterium
ATAAATGGCAAGATAATATTGCACCTCATTTACGAAAATTTGTAATTGTTAATAATAGCGATAAATGGATTTGGATAAATAGATTAGTGTTTTTATTATTTTTCTCTTTTCTAATAATATCAATATCTGGCCCAAGCTGGAAATTGATAGATAAACCAGGAACTAAAACTAAATCTACATTTTATATTATTTTAGACTTATCTCAGTCTATGTTGGCAAAGGATTTACAGCCAAATAGATTAGAAAGAGCTAAATTTAAAATTAAAGATTTATTCAAAGAAAACCCCAATTCAAGTACTGGATTGATTGTTTATTCTGGAACTGCTCATCTAGTAGTTCCCACAACTAACGATTATTCTATCATAGAAGAATATCTTAATGCTTTGTCTCCAAAAATACTCTATTACAAAGGGTCTAATCTTCCGCTTGCAATTACACTTGCAGATTCAATTACTCCCTCTGATTCTCCGTTGAGCTTGTTTATTCTAACTGATACTCCATCGCAAAATGATTATAATGCAATAAGTGAATTTAGCGATAATGAGAAGCACCGAACTTTTGTAATGCCGCTAGCAACAATAGCAGGAGCTAGTGTGCCAAGTTTTAGAGGCAATATGATATTGAAAGATAAAAAAGGCAAGGACGTTTATTCTAAGTTAAATCCAACAATTCTGAAGAATTTGAGTGCTATTGAAAACTGTGATGTTGTTCCTATGGTTCTAGATAATACCGACGTAAAATTGATTGCTGAAAAAGTAAAGAAACGAAAGGAGTTTTATGAAGATGAAAAAAAAGAAGAAGATTGGCAAGATTCTGGAGTTTTACTGATGCCCATTATTTTACTTATTTCATTATTTTGGTTTAGAAAAGGGTTTAGTATTTTACCTATAATTTTATTGTTTTTAAACTCCTGCGATAATGTAAATTCTTATGATGACTTGTGGTACACAAAGGATTATCAAGGACAAATACTTGAAGAAAAGTCTAAATTTAACGAGGCAGGATTAGTTTATGTAGAACATTTGCGAAAGGGAAGTGCTTTTTATAAAGATGGAAATTACAGTTTAGCCATTGAAGAATTTTCGAAAGAGACAACTGCAATAGCTTCTTATAATTTAGGGTTAGCATATATGCAGATAGGCAATTATAGAGATGCAATGCTGGCTTTTGATAATGCTTTCAACAAAGATTCTACGCTTACAGAAGCAAATAAATCGAAAGAACTTCTACAAAATTGGATGACAGATAATCTACCAAAAGAAAAATTAGATTCTATAAAAAATATAAATGACAAGGGTAGGGGTAAACCTCAAAATGACGATGAGTCTTTGGATGATGCAAATAAAGAAGTGAAAAAACTGCCAAAAGACATGAAAGATAGAGTTTCCGACGAAACAGAGTCTAATGTTCATAAAGGAAAAGAGTCTGAAGATATGCCTATGGAAATAGATAATAAAAAGAAACAAGATCAGAATGCTAAGAATATGTTGATTAGAAAAATCAGCGCAGACCCTGCAACATTTTTGAAAAGAAAATTTCAGTATCAGCAAAAGAAATATTACAAAGATATTGAGTTGAGTGATGAGGTTTGGTAGG
>JADGDT010000059.1:7883-19935 GCA_016744755.1 Ichthyobacteriaceae bacterium
AAATCAGCGCAGACCCTGCAACATTTTTGAAAAGAAAATTTCAGTATCAGCAAAAGAAATATTACAAAGATATTGAGTTGAGTGATGAGGTTTGGTAGGCTAGTTTAGCTGTGATTTTGTCTCGCAAAGGCACTGAGACGCAAAGATTTTTTTTAAGTTGAGCGATGAGGCTTGGACGGTTTTCTAAGACGCAAAATTTTTTAGTTTAGCTGTGAATATTTTGTCTTGCAAAGGCGCTGAGACGCAAAGATTTTTTAAGTTGAACGATGAGGTTTGGACGGTTTTCTAAGACGCAAAATTTTTTAGTTTAGCTGTGAGTATTTTGTCTTGCAAAGGCGCTGAGACGCAAAGATTTTTTAAGTTGAACGATGAGGTTTGGACGGTTTTCTAAGACGCAAAATTTTTTAGTTTAGCTGTGAGTATTTTGTCTTGCAAAGGCGCTGAGACGCAAAGATTTTTTAAGTTGAGCGATGAGGTTTGGACGGTTTTCTAAGACGCAAAATTTTTTAGTTTAGCTGTGAGTATTTTGTCTCGCAAAGGCACTGAGACGCAAAGATTTTTTAAGTTGAGCGATGAGGTTTGGACGGTTTTCTAAATATTATAAAACATAAAGAATGGTTATTGCTTTGTAATAATAATGGCTGTAAATTAGGTTAGTTATGACAGAAAATGAAATTTCAAAAATAATTATAGATAAGTGTTATCATATTCATGTGGAGCTAGGTCCAGGGATGTTAGAATCTGTTTATGAAGAGATTTTATATTTTGAATTAATCAATGAAGGTTTAAATGTAGAAAGACAAAAAGCACTTCCTGTATATTGGAAAGGTATTAAAATGAACGTAGGTTTTAGAACTGATTTAATTGTTGAGAATAAGGTGATAATAGAGCTGAAATCGGTAGAATCAATTGCTCCAGTTCACCCTAAACAATTATTAACTTACTTGAAAGTTGCTGATATGAAATTAGGGTTGTTGATCAATTTTAACGAAAAATTAATAAGAAGTGGAATAACCAGAATAGTAAATAATTTATAAAAAGTAATAACAGAACAACGCTTAGCGCCTTTGCGACTTTGCGAGACAAAACAAAATGCAAAGTTGCGAAATGAGAAAAACATTATACATACTAATATTAACATTAATAAGCTTTAGCCTAAAAGCTCAAAGTACTTTTGCCACAGTTTCGGTATACCCGAAGAAAGTTTATGTGGGACAGAGTGCAAAGCTTACCATTAAAGTTTATACAACTACTTGGTTTACTAAAGGTGTTGAGTTTGAAAAAATGAAAATTGATGGTGCATTTTTAGTGCCATACCAGCGTAACTTACCATTTTCTACATATATAAAAGGGAAACAATATTCTGGTGTTGAGTTTTTCTTTTTGATGATTCCTTACAAAAGTGGAGAAGTAGAATTTCCTCGTTTAACCATTAACATTGTTACACCTCCAGAGGGCGACTATAAAGGCAAGAAGAAAGTTGTTAAAACCCGAGAACTAAAAATTGTAGTTAATGATGTTCCATTGTTAGAGTCATCGGATGATTGGTACATGTTAGCAAATCCTATTTACGTTTCTGAAAAATGGAATAAACCACTTACAAATCTTAAAACAGGAGATGTGCTTGTACGAACAGTTAGGGTAAGAGCTAATGGAACTTTGCCAAATTTTATCCCTGAATTTAAAGTGGATAGTTTAGATTTTGTTTCCGTATATCCTGATGATTTCACCAATTACGAGGACAAAAAAACAGAGAACATCTACGGAGTTAGAACCGATAAAATAAAGTACTTACTAACTAAAGAAGGAAATTTTACTTTTCCTGATGAGAAGTTTTATTATTTCAATCCACGAACAAAGAAGATTAAAACAAAGACACTGAAGGGGAAAACAATTAAGGTTGAGTTAAACGAAGATTTAGCATATGCTCAAAGTGTACAAGATTCATTGGACGCTTTCTTGATGTCGCAAATTAAACCTATAGAAGCAGAAAAGAAAGTTCCATTATTGATTTTAGGACTTAAACCATGGCAGTTTGGCTTAGCAAGTATCTTTCTTATATTTTTTTTGTATAAAGCCTCTATCTTTATTATTAGGATTACAAAACAATTTCAAGTAAAACAAAGAGAACTTAGAGCTAGCGAAAACTATTTATTTTCTAAAATGATAAAAGCATCTAAACAAAAATCAATAACCAAATTTAATAATGCTTTTATAGAATGGAGATTCACTTATGGCTTAGTAGAGTTCAATAAACTTGTACTTACTAATAAAGAGTTAAGAGAGGAATACAACAAAATTCAAAGGAATTACAGTAACTCTGATAATTCAACTACCAAAAAGTTTGGTGAAATTCTTAAAAATATAAAAGATCAGAAAATTGATAATAAGCCTTTAACATTAAATCCTTGATCAATATTTTTTATTGTTAAACAAACCACTAAAATATATCCAGTAGTCTAAGTTAAATTTATAACCTCCAAGTTCGTTAATCATTCTGTACTCGGTACGTAATTCCTTATCATCAGGTTTAAACTTAAACTTTTTACTGTCGGCATCATGTAAGTAGTAAAATTCAGGATGAAACTGAACACCCAATACATTCTTGTATTTTGTATGTTTAATTGCTTCAATTATTTTACCATCCATTGATGTGGCAATAACATCCCAATCAAAGCCAATATTTTTTACAGCTTGGTGGTGACTACTACAAACATAAGGGGTATCTGAATTGCTCATTCCATAATTGTTCGTAAAAAACGAATTCTCAATTAGTTTTATTTGATGAAAACTATGTCCGTCTAGAGTTTCATCTCTATCAATATTTTTCCAATAGCTACGGTGTTGTTGGTTTTTATCTAGTGCAAGTACATCTTCGGCATATTTTGTTCCGTAAACTTCCGAAGGTATATCTTGATACATATCGCCACCAGTTGCAACGCTCATGCTTTGCATTCCAAGGCAAATCCCATAAACTACGTAACCTGGTTTATATTCTAGTAAAGGTGTAAATCCATTTTTACCGTTGCCAAGTAAGTGGTATAGAAAAGACAATTCAAAATAATGACGATTTGGAGTTCTTATTTGTGTGTGTAAATTTGTTTTACTACCGTAAATTTCGGCAGGAATATCCCAACCTCCTAAGAATATTATTCCTTCGCTATTTTCGAATAATTCTTTAAAACTATCAGAGCAAGAGTTTTTCTGAAATAAGTTACTTGCATTTAAATCTCCTTCTATTTTCAGAAGTTTAATGTTAGAAATATTATTTTCTTCTACAAATTGTTGGGCATCATCATAGCTAATTTCACTTTTGCTATAAAAAACTGCTTGGTATTCAAGATTATCAATATCTATAATTGATTTCTCGGTAAGTAAGTTTAACGATTTCAGATAAAACACACCTGGATTAACTAGGATAATTCTGTTTTTATTTATGTTTAAATCATTATTCTGAGCATAAATAGTACCTACCTGTATAGTAAGTATAAATGCTATTAGTAGTAATATTTTTTTCATGAGTAGTTTATCTATAGAGTTATTATCAAATATTCTATTTTAATATTACGTATAAAGGAATGATATTTCACTAAAACATCAAAGATCTTTTGAGTGTAAAATATTGCAATTAGTCAAACCTCTTTTATAGTTTCATTACAAATGTAGATTATATAATAATTGTATTCCATAAAAAAGAGTTCAATTAAAAATAATTGAACTCTTAAATATTGTTTGAAATGAACCAGTATTACTCTGAGTAAACTCCCATATTAGAGAATTTGTCAATTCTTTGATTAACTAATTCATCAGCATCTAGAGTTTTTAATTCAGCAATAGCCTTAGATATTTCCTTTTTTACAGTGTTATAAACTTCTTCTCTATTTTGATGAGCCCCACCAAGGGGTTCTTTAATAATACCATCAACAAGTTTGTTACCAAGCATGTCATTAGCAGTAAGCTTTAAAGCTTCGGCAGCTCTTTCTTTGAAATCCCAACTTCTCCACAAAATAGTAGAGCAGTTTTCTGGAGAAATAACAGAGTACCAAGAATTTTCTAGCATCATAACTCTATCGCCAACACCAATTCCTAAAGCTCCACCAGAAGCACCTTCACCAATAATAATACTGACAATAGGAACTTTAAGCACAGACATTTCGAAAATATTACGAGCAATAGCCTCACCTTGTCCTCTTTCTTCTGCTTCTAGTCCAGGAAATGCACCAGGAGTATCGATAAGAGTTACAACAGGAATATTGTATTTCTCAGCCATTTTCATTAAACGAAGAGCTTTTCTATATCCTTCAGGATTTGCCATACCAAAGTTGCGGTACTGACGCATCTTTGTGTTTATTCCTTTTTGTTGTCCGATAAACATTACCGATTGACCGTCTATTTTTCCAAGACCACCAATCATTGCCTTATCATCTTTTACATTTCTATCACCATGTAACTCCTGAAAAGTATCGCCAGCAATTGCAGTAATATAATCAAGTGTGTAAGGTCTAGAAGGATGACGAGATACTTGAACTCTTTGCCATGCTGACAAATTTCCGTATATATCTTTCTTCGTTTTATCTAATTTGTCCTTGATTTTACCACATGTTTCAGTAACATCAATTTCGCTTTGTTTCCCCAATTCAATACACTTATCAAGTTGTTCTTCTAAATCCTTGATAGGTAGTTCAAAATCTAAGTATTCCATAAACTTTGTTTTTTTTAAGCCGTGCAATATACAAAAATATGATACTGTAGGTTTAATGAGTGTTGTAAAAATTATTTTTTAAAATTGATTCTTATAATTTGAGTTTTAGAGTATTAGGTCTAAAATGAACTAAAAGGCTAGCTGAATAGGTAGTCAATAAGTTTAATGTTAGGCTTATTTATGTCAGTAATTATTATTTTACACTTTTAGTTCTAATTAGCAATAGGCCAACAAAAGTAATTAGTCCGTTAAAGATAAGTAATTCAAATCCGAAATTATATCCAAACCATTCAAATGAATTGTCTTTAACTACGTAGCTTATTATTGGTGATGCAATTGCTATTATTGGGATGTATTTATCTTTCACTTGTATTTTTGTGAATAAACCAAAAGTATATAATCCAAGAAGAGGACCATAAGTATAACCCGCAAATACAAATAGTTCTTTAATTACGTTTTCATCAATTACATAACCGAAAATTATTATTACAATCATCAAAACCAATGAAACTCCAATATGCACAATCTTTCTAACCTTTATGGCTTTGCTAACCTCCATTTTTTCAACTTCCAAAATGTCAACACTAAAAGAAGTAGTAAGAGAAGTAAGGGCACTATCGGCACTAGAATAAGCTGCAGCTATTAACCCTAGTACAAAAAGGATGGCCGCAAAAATACCTAAATCAGATTGTGTAGCTATAGCAGGAAATAAATTGTCGGCATGTGCATCAATACCTTTCAATTGTGCATATTCTATCAATAATACACCAACTGCTAAAAAGAAAAAGTTAACTACAAAAAGTGAAACACTCATCCAAAATACATTTTTCTGAGAATCTTTTAGGGTTTTACAAGTCAAGTTTTTCTGCATCATATCTTGGTCAAGCCCTGTCATAACAATTGTGATGAACATACCTGCAAAAAATTGTTTCCAAAAATAATTTGGAGCAGCTGAATCTTCGAAATGGAAAGTTTTAGAATATTCGCTGTTAGAAATATGCGAAAAGAAATCGCCAAAGTTGATATCGAGTTTACTCGAAATAATTATTATTACCAAGCCAACGGCTCCTAGCATAAAAAGTGTTTGTAGTGTATCTGTCCAGATAATAGTCTTTATACCCGATTTGAAAGTATAAACCCAAATTAGAATAATAGTTATCATTACAGTTACAAAGAAAGGAACTCCTATGGCATCGAAAATTAAAAGCTGTAGAACATTTGCTACTAAAAACAATCTAAATGCTGCACCAATAATTCTGGAAATTAAGAAGAATGAAGCTCCAGTTTTATAGGAATATTTACCAAAACGTTGTTCTAGATATCCGTAAATTGAGATTAAGTTTAGCCTGTAGTAGAGAGGTAGGAGAACGTAAATAATTACTAAGTACCCGAAGAAATACCCGAATACCATTTGCATGTAACTAAATCCTGAGGTTTCTACCCAACCAGGTACCGATATAAATGTTACGCCCGAAAGTGAGGCTCCAATCATACCAAAAGCTACAACGTACCACGGCGATTGCTTGTTTCCAGTGAAAAAATCATCGTTAGATTGATTTTTGCTGGTAAGGTATGATATTCCAATTAATACTATGAAATACGAAGCTATTAGTAGTGAAATTAATAATGGGTTCATTGGTTTTAGTAATTAGTTTGTAAAGCTGTATTCAATAATATTACAACCCATTTTCAGTGCAAGTAATCTTAAGTTTTCTGGGTCGTTATGTACTTTAGAATCTTCCCAACCATCGCTGATATCACTTTCGTGAGTGTACAACAATATTACTCTATTGTTGTGTGTTATAGCAAAAGCTTGTGGCTGTTTATTATTGTGTTCGTGAATCTTTGGTAATCCATTTTCAAAATTAAAAGTCTGATGAAAAATGGGGTGTGAATTTGGTAAAACTTGTAATTTTCTATCAGGGAAAATACGTTTTATCTCTCGTAAAATATAGTTGTGCATTCCGTAATTATCATCAATATGAAGGAATCCACCATTCTCTAAATATGTTTTTAAGCTTTTGATATGAGTATCGTTGAAAACAACATTTCCATGACCTGTCATGTGAATAAAAGGGTAGGAGTATATTTTGTCGGTATTAATATCTACAATATCGTAAGTAGAAGCTATGTTGGTAGAAATATTATCGTTGGTAAATTTGATAAGGTTTTTCAATGCACTAGGATTAGCATACCAATCGCCACCGCCACCATATTTTAGTTGAGCAATTTTAACTTGCGAAAACAAGCTAGTAGAAATTAGAACGAGAATAAATACAAGTTTATTCATTTACAAAAGCAGTTGAATGAACAGCAGCTAAAGCGGCAGTTTCTGTTCTAAGTCTGAAATTACCAAGAGTTACAGGAGTGTATCCTTTTTCTAAGGCTAGTTTTATTTCTTCATTACTGAAATCTCCTTCAGGGCCTATCATCACTAGGTATCTTCGCCCAGGTATTAATTCTGATTTTAATGATTTTCTATCGCCCTCTACACAGTGAGCAATAAATTTATCGCCATCAAATTCTTTATTTAAGAAATCTTTTAGCTTCACAGCTTCATTTATTTTTGGAATGTAAGCTTTTAGAGATTGCTTAACACCAGATAAAATTACCTTTTGATAACGCTCTAGTTTTATTTTTTTTCTTTCGGAGTGTTGACCAATTATAGGAGTAATTTCATCAACACCTATCTCTGTAGCTTTTTCTAAAAACCACTCATACCTATCGTTGTTTTTGGTAGGAGCAACTGCCATGTGTATGTAATAGTTGCGTTTTTCGTGGTTGGTAGTTCTTTCCAAAATTTTTACACTACACGCATTTTGGTTAGCAATAACAATCTCAACCTTAAGTAAGTTTCCTTTACCATCGGTCACATATATTTCGCTTCCTTCTTTTAGCCTAAGAACACGAACAATGTGTTTGCTCTCTTCTTTGCTAAGAATGAAGTTTTCTTCTGATAAATCTATTTCAGGAGTGTAAAATAATTGCATGTTTGTTATTTAAAAATCTTTTTTAGCTCTATCCATGCTACGTTGAGCATCTTTAAGTTTTAAATCATTACGTTTATCGTGAGTTTTCTTACCCTTACTCAAAGCTATGTTTAGTTTAGCAAAACCATTATCGTCAATAAAAAGTTTAGTAGGAACAATAGACAAACCTTTATCCCTAATTTTATCTTTTAACTTTTTAAGTTCCTTTTTATTCAATAATAATTTGCGTTCTCTTTTAGGTGCGTGATTGTAGTAGCTACCATGAGAGTATTCATCAACATTCATATTTATAACAAAGAGTTCAGATTCTTTAAACTGACAGAAACTCTCGGCAATTCTTGCTTTACCTTCGCGTATAGATTTTATTTCAGTTCCTTGTAATACAATTCCAGCAGTATATCTATCGATAAATTCATACTCGTATTTAGCTTTCTTGTTAAGGATGTTTATTCTTTTTTGCATGTGACAAATGTAATAATTCAATTAAGAATTAAGAATTATCAATTAATAATTGTTCATTCTTAATTGATAATTGTTAATTCAATACTATTCCATCTCAAAATTGATTTTATCAGTATTGTCTTTTTTAGAAAAATAAGATTCTAGTGCATATTTATTTGAGGTAAACGCTAACTCATTCCAAGGAATTTCATCAGCATTAAAAAACTTAATCTCGGTACTTTCTGGTGTAGTATTGAAATTATTGTTTTTAAGGTTTGCTAAGAATAAAATATAAAGGTGATTTGAGTCTGATTGAAAAATAGTGTGAACAGATAAGTCTGATATTTCAGCACCCGTCTCTTCTGTAGTTTCTCTTATTGCACCTTGCTCTGATGTTTCATCCATCTCAAGGAATCCAGCTGGTAAATTCCATTTGCCTTTCTGAGGTTCAATGCCACGCTTTGCTAAAAGAACTTTGTTCTGAAACACAGGTATAGTACCAACAACAACTCTTGGATTTTCGTAATAAATTTTATTACAATTTTCACAAACATACCTCAATCTGTGATCGTTCTCAGGAATCTCCCTTACAATTTTATCACTTCCGCAATGGCTACAATAATTCATACAGCAAATATTTTGAGTAAATATAGGAATATATTATATGATGTTATTCCATATCAAATCAAAAAAAAATCCTGCATTAACAGGATTTTTCATCTTATTTAAAAAAGCTACTAAAAAAACCTTCTTTTTTTACTTCTTTAGGTTTTTCGACAATTTTCTTTTTTACGAATTTTTTATTTTCTTTTGGTAAAATCTCATCAGTTTTACCATCAAAGAAAGCATCAAGATTCTCTTTTGACGTTTTAAGTATATTTAGAATGAATTCTTCGTAGGTAATATCATCTTCCTCTAATTTACCGGTTAGATAATTTTCGGCTAAAACCATGGTAGAATCATTTTTTTCTAATGAAAGTAGAATTTTATATATTTTTTCTATCTCTTTAATAGAGTCCTCAGGAATAGGTTTTCTTTTGGAGTAATGAGCTTGTATAGAACGGTCATCATTAAACTTAGTTTCGAAAGAAGCAAGAACCCAATAATACCTTCCATCTTTTGCTAAGTTTTTCACAAATGCATAAATATGTTCTCCTTTTTTTAATTTATCCCAAAGTATTTTAAAAACAACTCTTGGCATATCAGGATGACGTATTATGTTGTGTTGTTTTCCCATCAGTTCCGTTTCCAAATAACCACAGATATCTAAAAAGTAGTCATTAGTATATAGAATCATTCCCTTTGGATCTGTCTTTGACATTATTATTTTTGTAGGGTCTAGCTTTATTTCTTTATCTACAGGTATAGGTTTAATCATTGTAGTTTTATTTTAGGGGTTGTATATTTTTAAAATTACCACTCAAGTAGTCTTCCGAAGAAGCCTTTCTTCTCTTCCTTTGGTTTTGTAACAGGTGGAGTCTTCTTTTTTCCAAGTAAAGATTTTTTCTCTTTTACATTTAAGTTTACTCTTGCATCAGTAAAATAAGTCTGTAATTCTTCCTCAGTAGTTCCTAGTACACTTAATATAAATTCATCATAAGACATACCACTCTCTTCTAGTTTACCCATAAGGTAGTTTCCGGAAAGCGACATACTTCTATCATCTTCTTCAAGTGATACCAAAACTTTATAGACTTTCTCTATGACTTTTATGGCAGCTTCTGGTGCAGCTTTTCTTCTAGAGTAGTGTGCAATCACATTTCCTTCGTCATCAAATTTTGTTTCAAAATTTGTTACTACCCAATAATATCTTCCATCCTTAGCTAGGTTTTTCACTAGTGCATGAATATTTTCGCCTTTTTCTAATCTATCCCATAGAAGTTTAAAAACTACTCTAGGCATATCGGGATGTCTAATTATATTGTGTTGTTCTCCCATCAACTCAGATTCCAAGTAGCCACATATTTCCATGAAATAATCATTGGCATACATTACTATCCCTTTGGCATCAGTTTTAGACATTATTACTTTCGAAGGATCTAAGACAATTTCCTTGTCAACAGGCTGTGGTCTTATTGTACTCATGAGCAGTATTTTTTAGTTTAATTATTATAATTTTTTATTAAGGTGAAATAAATATATAATAAATATGTGATAAAAATTCTACTTCTAACCTTCTAAATGTTACAATTGTGACCTTTTTTTTAATTAACTATAATTATCTTAATCAGGCTGTAAGTGTTTCTATACGTGTATTGTAATCTTAGTATGGTTGGTGTGATATTTTTAGCTTTTTACTAAAGGCTGTATATAAAAAAAGTCATCCCAATTAAGGAATGACTTTTAAATAAAATTATGAATTTGGATTTTAGAAAATGTATCTCAATCCAAATTGCATTTGCCAACGACTCATTAAACTGTAGTCATCAACAAAAGTTGTTTTTTGTTCAACATAAAAAGTCACTAGTGTCCACTTAAAACAAGCTGAGTTTCAATTAGTTATAATCTAGTTCTTTGACATTATTGTAATCTACATTTGTAAACAGTTCATTTACAGGTGTTTTATCTAATAGTGACACACCTAAAATCTGTAGGATTTCGTAGGTTGAACGCTCTAATTTTAGCTCGTTACCAACAATTGCAACTAGACAATATGTTGTTATTGCCGTGTAAATTTGAATTCTAACAGCATTTTCTGTTGTTCCCCAAAATGATTTGACTTTTAGATGTTGCTTAATCCATTTGAAGAATAGTTCAACTTGCCAGCGATTTTTATACAGTAACGCAACTTGTTCTGCTGTGATGTACATATTGTTGGTTAGGTAGATGAAAGTTCGTTTACTTTCGGAATCATAATATTTAATTCGTCTAATTTTATCAGGGTAATCTTTGGAAATATAGAATCCTGTTAACTTACCTATTTGGTCAACTCTTACATTATTTTCCTTATTGACTTTGTTCGAATATATCCGTCTAAACTTTAAGTTTGACTTTGCTCTGATTACAAAAAAAGATGAAAGCTTTGTTATCTTAAATAGACGTTTAAAGTCGACATAACCTCTATCAAATATATAGTAAGCACCAAGTTCATATGGAATAACATCCATAGCATTAACATCATGAATTGTTGCTTCTGTAATGTGAATAAACACAGGGATTTTAGTTGTTATATCATAAAGAGTATGGAGCTTTATTCCTCCTTTAGTTTTTCGAAATTTAGCCCACCAAAACACACTAAGACACAAATCTATTGTAGATGAATCAAAAGCATAAACCTTGCCTTTAATTTCAAAGTCATCGTTCTTTAATTTTTCTTGAGCTACATCGATCAAGTAATAAGCAAACTCTTCAAATATTTTTGAATTACGCTTATTATTAGCCTTTGATAAATTACTTTTTGAAACGGATTTCCCAAACCCCAGATGATAAGATTTGGAACTATGAGCATTAATAATGACTGTCAAATCACGAAGACTATTTCGATTAGTAAGTTGTCCAAAAACCATACAAAGTAACTGATTCCAACAGGAAAAATGTTTTACATATTTATCACCATCATGTTTGGAAACAAACCTATCGAAAACTCGTTGTGGTAGAAAAGAAGTTAATTGAGCGAAAACATACTTGCCTGTGTTCATCGTGAATAATTTATACTCACAAACATAGCCGATTCAAATCGTCACCGTATATAATCTTACCTTAGATATAGTATTTACAATAATTTCAAAGAACTAAAACTAACTTTTAGTGGACACTAGTGATAAAAAGTATAAGTTGATTATGAATATTTTTATTCTGATATGTCTTTAGTTGGGATAAGTATTTCATAATTTTATTCCATATACTTTATTCTTTTCTTTCTTTTCAAAAAATCACATCAATATTTAAAATCTATTTAAATAGTAAAATAGTTAAATAT
>JADGDT010000002.1 GCA_016744755.1 Ichthyobacteriaceae bacterium
TTTTTACTCTTCATTTATCTAAGTTAATAATTTTTTCGTAGTACTAAAGTTCTGCAATGAAAGTGCAGGGTTTTCCTCCCATTTCTGGGACCAATAAACTATGACCTATTTTAAAAATATAACCAATTTAGATCAAGCCAAATTACAACACCGAAAATTGGCTAAACAACTTCACCCTGATAGAGGAGGTTCTGAAATACAGTTCAAACAAATGGAAGCAGAATACAGAACATTGTTATTGCAGTTACAGACCAAACAGCAAACTTCAAATAGAACTTATCGAAATGAAATTATTAATGAGCTTAGTAGCCTTGCTACAAACCTATTAGATAAACAAATACCTCAAGACTATTTGAAAAATAAAATTGAAAGGAGTAAATCTCCTGTAAATAGAGTTGTTTTATCTGGAATTGTGCAGATATTGAATAACTATAAAACTAAGTGAGTAATATTTTTGGCTTTAAACATAGTATCATTAAATTAGTGACTCGATAAAAGCACCGAAAATTGAGTTTATCTACCTAATATTAACTGTATATGGAAACTAAAGATTTGCATGTGTGAAGTTAGCCACCATTAAGAAAAAAACAGAATTCAATGGAAGACGAAGAAATCATATTCGAAGATGTATTCAAAGGTTTACTTGAAGAAACTAACAAAATTATAATTGAATATGATTACAAAGTTGGATACTACAAAGAACATAGTTATGCTCAGTACACAATAAAAAAAATTAATGGAGATTTTCCTTTTTCTTTTAAAAGTAAAATAATTCAATTAGGAAAAGAAGGAATACTTCTATTGAATCAAAAACTTGAAAAAGTTCCATATAAATATAGAATAGATTCCTTAGAGGAAATTAAAGATGAATTATCTTACCTAAATGAAGTCGTAAAAAAAGATAAATTCATTACCGAAGAAAGTGAATTTGGACCAAGAGAAGAAGAAGAGTTTTGGGCATTTCAAAACGCTACTTTAAAACCAAGTTCACCAGAACGAACAAGTGGTCATGAAAAAAGTATATTATTAAAAACAAGTGAGTTTGCAAAAGGATATTTTGATGCAATAGAAGAAACAAAGCAGAAAATAGAATTTATAGTAAATCAAATGGAATTTATGCCTGAACCTAAGGAAGCTATAAAAGATAAAAACACTATTTTAATTTTTTATTCCTGGCAATCAGATAAAGGTGATGACAGAAAATTAATTTGGAAAGCACTAAGGAAGTTAGAAAGTGAGTACAAAAACAAAGAAAGAAATATCCAAATTGAATCAGACATGAGAGGTACTTCTGGAAGTCAAGATATACCGAATACATTATTCAATAAAATAAGCGAGGCTGATTTATTTATAGGTGATATAAATTTAGTTGGTCTTAACATTTATAGAGAAGGTGGAACTCCTAACCCAAACGTTATGATTGAACTTGGATATGCAGCAGCAAAATTAGGTTGGGATAGAATCATTTTGATGATGAATACTAAGTATGATAAAATCGAAGAATTACCTTTTGATATTAGACAAAGGTCAATTTTATTTTATAATCCTGATTCTGAAAAAGAATTATTCTCAAAATTGAAAACCTTTGTGAAAGCAATAATAGAAAAATAAAAAACGGTGGCTAATAATCAGTCTTCAATCGGTTCTCTGAACCTAGATTGAAGCAAGTGTTAATCAAAATCCCTACATAGATTTTAGTCTATGGGCTTTCAATACATTTTTTGTTCTTTAATTGAGAAATTAAGGAAAAGAAATAGAGTTTCACTAAACTTTTAAGAAGAAGATTCAACTAGTTGTAGTTGATACTGAATTATACATAAAACTGATATTCTTATCAAAATATATATGAACATATGTAATCAGAGCTGACCCCACTGTGTGAAATCTTTGTTCAACTCCCCGTCACCTAACCTTAGAAAGATACAGCCCCAAATTTCAAATTCAGGGCTGTTTTTTTATGCCCAATATCTCCCATAAATTAATTTATTTCCGATACTAACCATTTTTATCCGTTACTAACTATTACAAGTCATTATAATCCATTCTTAACCATTCCTCTCCAAAATAAGCTCCATTACGTTTGTATCCACAATGGAAGAACAGACAAAAAAAATATTAAGTAGTGTTTTGGTAATGGGAGCTATAGGCGGAGGATTTTATCTTTTCAAAAGAGGTAATAAGCTACTTTCTGGATCAAAGATGAACTTCGCCTTAGTTGGCTTTCGTATTCACAAAATGACATTAACAGATGTTCAGTTTGTGGTAAAACTCCGAACATACAATCCAACTAAATCTCCAGTTACACTTGCTATAAATCAAGTTATAGCAAATTACAAAGATTCTCCAATTGCATATTCTGTACCCGATATAAAAGGTAAACAGATTGAAGCAGGTAAAATAGTTGACCACGAAATTACATTCCAAGCACCTTATCTAAATCTTATTGGTAAAGGAATATCTACTGCTCTACTCCAAGATACAGAAAAGCTAAAGGCAGATATGTCTTTTGCTCTTACACTAAATATCAATGGAGAAGCCATCACCACTACACAAAATCTAACAAACGAAAATATGAACGGAATTGGACAACTAGGAATTGTTTCTGGTCCTCGAAATACAATTGATGGACAAAAGTACAATCACTTAATAAAGAGAGCTGATGGAAAAAGTAAACTAATTAAAACTGGCAATGTACTTGAAACAGTAGAAAGCTGTGTAAATATTGTTGACGACCATTATCGAGAAGTGGCAGACTTAGCAAATACACTCAAAGCTGATACATTGAAAAATACTTGTAACAACATATTTGATTTTGCCTACAACTATCTTCAGTACAAACTTGATGATGCAGGAACTGAACAGCTAAGAACACCTGCACGTAGTTGGATGGATGGACAGATAAAATTCAAACAACAAGGAGATTCAGATTCAGGAATTGATTGTGATGATTACAGCATTTTTGTTGGTTCAATTCTTAGAAATTTGAACATACCGTTTAAGTTTAGAATAACTAAGTACGATGGTAGAAGCAATTTCCAACACATCTATGTTTTTGTACCTGCAATGGGAGATTCAGAGGACGAAATAATCATAGACCCAGTATTATCAAAATTCGATTATCAGAAACCTTACTCTTTTCAGAAATCAGACTTTAATATGTCGCCATTAAAAATGGTAGCAGGGATTAAAGGCGTTGATGGACTTTCGGGAAGTACAGCTTTAGTAGGACTTCCTATTTTTGCTTTATCGGGTGTAAATTCAAACGATGACAATCATACTGAACTGATGAGTATAGTTTCAGGAGTTGATTTTGACAATACTATTGATGGATTAGGTTCTGCGGAAGATGCAACCCTAAACTACTTGATTCGTACTCGAAACTTCTTGATGAAAAGTAAGGGAAATAAAAGCAAGATGGCTCACATTCAAAACCCTGAACAATTCATCAGTATGCTTAATGAAGCAATTAAGTTTTGGCATACCCCACAACGAGAGCAAGTTTTAGAAAAGTTGGCAAACATCGAAGAAGAACTAGCCAATAAAGGATTTATAAAGTATGACGATAATGAAGTAAAAGGCTTGGGTAAATGCTGTTCAAGGTTCTTTAGCTCTATCAAAAAAGCAGGTAAGAGATTCGGTAAGGGAATAAAAAAGGTAGGAAAGAAAATTGGTTCTGTTGGCAAGAAAGTATTGAAAGCTGTTGTGAGATACAATCCTTTATCAATAGCAATACGTGGTGGTTTATTGGTAGCACTTAGACTAAATATGTTTGGTATATCAAAGAAACTTCAATATGCTTACCTACCTGATAATTCAGCAGAGAAACACGGTATTAACCTCACAAAACTCAAAGATTTAAAGAAACGTCATCACAGAGTATTGAAATTATTTTTAGGACTTCAAGGAAGACAATACAACCTTAAAAAAGCAATTATTAAGGGAGCAAAACAAAAAAGTAAGGACTTTAATTTAAAGGGAATTGATGGTTTGCTTAACGATTTAAAACAATTAGACGAGATTGGAGAATTAGGCAATTTAGGAGTTGTGGCAACAGCTGCGTCTGTAACTGCAGCAAGTGGAGTTTTAGCAACCATAAACAAGTGGTTAAAACCAGTAGGAGATCTATTCAAAAGAGTAAAAAAGAATGTTTCAAAGTACATTCCAATTATTAAAAAATCAGTTACTCAAGCACAGCATAGCATACCTGAACAAGTCGTTAAATACAAACCACAGTCAACAAATATAGTTCGCCAAACACCTGTGAATATGCCACGGACTCCAACAAATTCACCTACTCCATCAAATGGAATCAGCAAAGTGAAAAAACTAGGAATAGGTATTGGAGTAGCTGCTTTAATAGGAACAGGAACATATTTCATGCTAAGGAAAGATGACAACAAAGTCAGAACTAAATCTCAAAAGAAATCGCTAGGAAGCATAGCTCTAACGTAAAGACGCAATGCATTGCGTCTCAACAAATCGTCTCAACAGATAATAATAAATCAAAAAAGAATGGCAATTAAAAAAACAAGAACTCCAACAAGAAGAAAGTCAGCCACAAAGATTGACTTTATGAAAGCAACAGAAAACATTGGAAAACCCATTGCTACAATAGCAGGTTTTGCAGTAGGGAAGTTTGCTTTAAAAAAGTTGACAAAAAGCCAAGCCGTATCAGGACTTATGGGAACTGACATGAAACAATACATAGTTCCTGCAGTAGTAACTATGGGCGGATTAATTGGAACTCAGTTCACTAAAAACCAATATATCCAACTAGGATTAGTTGGTGCAGCAGGTGCAGGAGTTGAAGCAGTAATCAAGAAAGCAACAGGTAAAACAATTTTGCAAGGGCTTGAAGGAATTATAGGAGATGTGGAATCTTATGATTCTGACGACACAGAACTATTGGCTTTAAATCCAGTAACTCAAGCTTTACCAATGGCAGATATTGATATTGAAAGAGAAATTCAAAACTCAATTTCGGGAGCTGAAGAAATCAGTATGTCAGATGAACCAATTGGTAATGCTGTAGAAGATTTTTCATTGTCGGATGATCCAATAGGAGAAGCTAATTATTCTGAAATAGAAGATGCTTCAGTTGAAGGAATCAAGAATGTTGACCCTGACAGTATGGACTTAGATATTTTCTCTGGAGATATGATGGATTCGTAGATAGCCTTTAGCTATTGGCAGTAAGCCTTTAGCAAACATGTAAAGACGCAATGCTTTGCGTCTAAAAAAGTAAAATAACTAATCCCGATAGCTATCGGGGAAACAAATTATAGAAAATGGCAGATATAAACGAACAAAAAGATTTATACCCATCAATGGAAGAAATTGAAGGAGTAGAAGAAGCACAACTCGACAAAGAGGAAAGTGCATTAGAAAAGCAAGAAGACCAAGATGATAGAGTTGATGGTGTTGGTGATCTTGGAAGATCAAATCGCAGAAAAAGACGTGGTTCGAACAGACGTTTAAGACGTAACAACAGAAGACGTACAGTACGTAAAAGTTACAATGCAGGAAAGCAGAGTACTGCTGTAAAAGTTGGGCTTACAAAAAGTCTTACTTCAAAAGGAGAATTTGAATTACGCAGACAACAATTGCCTGCTGATATTCAGAAAGCTCTAAAAGAAGCTAGAATGCAGACAGTAGACGCTGCAATTTACACCATTAAAGGTGTGAAAGATAGATCGGATATCGACTTGATGGAGGCATCGGATGATAAAAAAGCTGGAGTAACTAATATTAACCGTGCACAGTTAGATAACGGTAAATATTTCTTATTAACAGATATTGTATTAGAGTATGCTCATGGAGCTGATGCTGACGACAACAACCCTGCAGACTTCGAGTTTGGACAATCAGCATTACCTGCTCAGATTATCAACGGAACTTTTGAAATGACTTTAGGGACAAAGGTAATTGTACCAGAGATTTCAGCAGGGATATTTGATGATACAGATTCTACTAAGCGTAAGTTTCAGTACAAGCTAGCCAATCCTAAATGGTTGCGTCCTGCAATGGATATTACTCCAAAGTTGAACATGACCAAGGCAATTACAGGAGTAGAAAATCCTGCTGTAAAAATTACTTTGTTAGGTACAATGACAGAAAAAGCCTAGTACAAAATTCTAATTATCGTTGGATAAGGGTAAACCGATTAGTTTATATGACCCTGCTTGAAAACGAAATTAGAATTATAAAATAGGATAAGTCTATAACATAGGGCGGTAATTACTTGCCGTCCTTTTTTATAAATCAACTTTCAGGAATGGAAAAATCAAAAAAGATAAAAAAGCTTCAAGTAATAAAATTTGAAGTTGCAAAAGGACAAACTTTTGAGTTCAACGGAAATACTAAAACTGAACACGACAGAGTAAAAGGGATCTTTTTACGTCTTTCAAAATCAGAAGCATTACAAGGAGCAACACTAAGAGTTTGGATAGATGATACTGAAATTATCCCTGATGATACAGAGGTAGCACTACTCCACCATAGCGATGATATGGGCATAGAAGATGTTGCTTTTGATGTGGATGAAAAAGCTAAGAATAGTAACGTTAGAATCATCTACAAAGATAATAGCGACAACCTAGCAGTTGATGATAGTTACTTCGTGAGAGTGTATCTATTGACAGAACAAGACAAGTAATCAAACCCTCTTAACCGAAATAAAGAAATGAAAAAATACTTTGTCCTGAAATATGATACCAACAACAACGAGCATATCAAAGAAGAAGATTTACTTCCTGCCGATTGTAAGTTGATTACTGGCATTACTGTAAATGCAACATCTAAGAAAGATATTCAAACTGAAGAAATAGTAGAAAAACTTTCATTTCCACAGTATTTGATTATTGATAATATTAGAGAAATAAACGAAACACTTTTCTATTCGTTTATGCAGTCAAGAGATACTGAACTAGAAAGTAGGACTTTCTTTGAAAGTGATATTCTCCCTGAAATAACATCTAAGCTGAAAGATATTCTCATTTTTCCAAAACTAGATAATGCTCAACAATCATTACTATCTCAAAGATTAGAATTTGCATTAGGAGATTTGTTACCCTACCATTTATTTAATGTGATTGATATATATGAGAAAGGTAAAATCCTTAGTTCATTTAAGTTTTCAGAATTAGTAGCAGAAGAAGTATTGATGTTTCTGTATTCAAAAAAAGATGAGATTTTCATCTACAACAAGCAGGTTTACATACAAGCAAATCCTTACGAATGCGGAAACATTAGTTTGCTTGTAAACGGAAATAGTTTCTTGCTAAGAGACTACACAATCACAGCAAACCGAGAGGTAAAACAGGTAAGCAAAGAAATTATCAAATTCAATGAACCACTCGAAGTAAACAGTAGTCTTAGCACAGTTTTCAAAAACTACAAGAACAGCATTGGCAATCTAACAATCAGAATTTACATAGAATATGAATACGAGCGAACTACTACACACAATAGCTAAAGACCGAATTGATGGACTTAGAACAATAGATAGTTTTCAGCTTAAATCATTTGTACTACAAGTTAAAACATCTAGAATGTCAATAAACTTGAAAAATGATATGTGGATTCTGAATACAAAAGCATTACCAGTAGCTATTAATGAATTGGAGATAGTAAGTAGTGATAATGTGTTTACAGTATCACCCACAGATTATGATTTGATGGATGAATTTAGATATCAGGTTTTTACTGACTACATGGATATTAAAACCGACATGGATAATTTTCAACCATTCAGATTAGAGTTTATAAAGATAATTCCACACAGGAAGTAAATCAATGTTCAATTAGCAATGTTCAATGAATAATTAAACAGCTCAACAGTTAAACGATTAAACAACAATTATGATTGATTATAGAGAACAAATACAGAGCATATATGATTTTATAGAGCGTTCAGAAGAAGAACAAACTTACCCATATGCCTACGAAATATTCCTACTTACGGGTAGTGATGAAATGGCATTAACATCTCGAACATCAGGTACATCAATGTTCGATTCTGATATGGGAAAGGCAGTAGATAAAGCCAAACAAATACATGGAGTTTTAAAGGTTGTAGTATTTGGAGGTAAAAGTCCGAATGCAAAAAAGCTAAACACCTACAAACTCAACGTGAGTGGAAATGTAGAGCCAAAGCCAGAGAAAGTTGATGAAGTAGTAATACGAGGTTTAATCAAGGAAGAAGTTAGAAATCTACCACAAACAAACGAAGTAGGTTTTGGAGAAGTAAACAATCTTTTAGGAATGCTTACAGGCGAAGAGGGAAACTCTAAGTTAAGCGGTATGCTAGGTATAATTGGAACGATTACCAGTAACAACAAAGATCTTGACAGAATAAATTATCAAAAGCAAATTGATGATTTTAAGTATGAAACAAAGTTTAATAATATTCAAGAGAAATACGAAAGGCTACGTACTGAAAACACAGAATTAAGAGTTGAAAAGGACCATGCTAAAAAAGAAAATGTAGAGTTGAAATTTGAAGTTGGCGATCTAAGTAAAAGATTAGAAGCATACACTCCAAATGAACTTATGAAACGCACAGCCATTGGGGTAATTAGCAATATTGGAAGTAAGATTTTAGGTAATAGTCCTAAAACAGCCGAACTATTTGGACTTACTCCAAATGAACTACAAGGAGCATTAGGATTGCTTAACAATACATCTAATCAGGTAGAAGAAGTTTCTGATGTAGAGATAGAACAAGTTGGTAATATTGCTCAAACTCCAGAGGAAAAGAATAAATTTTCAATTATCAAGAACCTTTCTGATGCACTAAAAACAATGGAACTACATCAAGTAGCCAAGATTGTGAATATAGTAGGATTGAGTATCGATAAGCCTGAATTTATAGACAAAACACTACAGTTCTTAAATGGATTAATAAACAATGAAGTTGTAACGGAAGAATCAATTTAAAACATTCATCATGGCAAAATATAAAGTATCAATCAATATAGAATCGGAAGTTCCTGCAAAGGTTCAGAATATAGGAAACCTAATTCAAGGAGCAATAAACAAAGTATCTCAAGACGATATTATTAGTTTGCTTAAAGCAGTAAACAAAAATCCAAGTATCGTTAAAACAGCTTTAAACTGGATGTGAAAAAATGAGTTTATCCAAATCAAATAAAGAAGAATTGACTTCAATGGGTATTAAACTAGGTATTCCTGTAGCTCTTTTAGGAGTAGGGATACTAGTTGTACGCAAGATGTTTGTGAGTAATCCTGATGGCACTTCATCTAGAGTTGCACCATCAATTAAGGATACTGTTATCGCAAAAGAGAACCTTACTATTTCAGTATCTGATGCAGGAATATTTGCTAATACTCTTTATGGTGCAATGCTAGATTTTGGTACAGATGAGAAAGCCATATTTAGCATAATGGATAAAATTAATTCAAAAGATGATATGCTACTTGTAATAAAATCTTTTGGAATGAAGCAGTATTTATGGGGAACTCGTGCAGGACTTATAGGTCAGAATTACAATTTATTAGGTTGGTTAAAATTTGAGTTAAGCACATCAGAACTAGCTAAGATTAAGCTAAAACTTAATAGTTGGAATATTCCTATTTAGGCTATAATCATGACAGAAAATCAAAAGAAAATATTATTTATTTCGGGAAGCACATTGTTGCTGGGGACTATTGCTACAGCTGTTTATCGTTCGGCAAAGAACAGAGAAAACAGCGTAGCTCTACCTTTAAATTCAAGTTTCAGGAATTGGAAAGGTGGAAATACTTATCTGAAAAATTCTCCAATAGGCATCAGGAATAATAACCCTGGTAACTTAGTTCATACCTCTATTAAATGGCAGGGCAAAGTACCGAAGCCAAACAACGGAGGACGTTTTGAAGTGTTCGCATCTCCTGAATATGGAGTACGAGCAATGATTAAAGATTTAACAACCAAAATAAAGAGATACGGAAATATTGAATCCATTGTTAGCAGATACGCACCTGCATTTGAGAACAACACTAAAGCATATATAAATGTAGTTGCTAAAGCTTTAAATGTATCGTCGAAAGCAACTTTGTTACCAACAAAAAACACATTGAAGTTATTGGTTACTTCAATGGCAAAACACGAAACAGGAGCAAATTACATAACAGATGAATTGTTTGAAAAAGCTTATAGAATTAGTTGAGAAATTATTTAAAAAACATACAGCAATGAGTACAATTAAAATGTTTACGGGAAGAGAAAAACCCATCCTTAAAAAAGGAGAATGGGCAAGTGATGGAGATTACACTTACTTAGGATTAGAGAATGGGAAACAGAAAGTATTTCAAGGAGTATTAGACACAGGAGTTGATCAATCAATTGGAGGTTTTAAATATTATAAAGATAGAGGTCGTGAATGGGTAATTGAAACAGGTGGTTTTGGACTTCCACCAGGGGCAGAACCACAGGGATATTGGAAATCAGGAAAAGCAGGAATACTTATACCTGCAAACACACCTTTTTCTAAAATTCAAAAACTTATTTACTCATTACCTAGAGGTCTTAAATACAGTAAGATTGAGCAAGGAGAAGAAGTTAGAGAGTGGATGAAGATTGATAGTTTGGATATTTATTTCGAAGATGGAACTTACATCAACGACTTAGGAAGAGAGCTTGAAATAAGGGATTTAGGTTATAAGGTTAGATTCTTAGCTGATACAAGTGTATGGTATGATGATGATTACGAGAGTATAAACGTGTTTTTTGAGGATGATAAATTTATTTCAATTCAAAATTCTAATGTACAGTTTGCAAGGATAAAATTCACAGGTTCTCATTTTTCTGGACTATTTGAATGTACAAATAGTGATGTAGTTATTAGAAACTCAATTCTAAATAAAACCTATTTAGGTAACAACCAATACATCAACGATAAAGGTCACAACACTATTGATTTGTTTAAGGTACAGCTTGATTTGGGTAATAGAGAATTTGAACACCTATCGTTATTTGGCAATCTAAATACAGGTACGAGTGCATCAGTAACAAGTTGCGAAGGAATAAACTCATTTTATCCTGATTATGATATTAAATCAATCGTATCACTAATGACAGGCGGAATTGTGATAGCTGGAGATAATGATTTGAGGATTAAAGAGAAGTCACCAATGCCATCAATATCAGCAGGAGGTTTAGAGATTATAGATGGAGTAATTAATAACCCTAATGCTAACATTATTAGTGCAAGTGTTATTAATCAGATGATTGATGATAAGATTCAAACTCATATATCAAATCTTCACGGTTTACAATAATCATTAAAAAACAATAAAATGGCAGTAATTAAGAGTTTCAAAGGATCTACACCACCAGTGTTAAAAAAGGGAGAATTAGCAACCGATGGAAACTACATCTACCTATGCCTTGAAGATGGGAAAGTTGAGAAGTTTGTACACGAACAAAGAGTTCTAATGATGATACAAGTGAATTTTGCATCACATATTCAACAATATCATTAACAGAGCATTTAAAAACATAATCAGATGGCAACAATTAAAAAATTCAAAGGAGTTATTCCTCCCGTTTTAAAAGATGGAGAAATAGCAACAAATGGCGAGTTCTTATTCTTAGGAATAGGAAATGACGATTATCTAGCGTTTATAGGAGCAAAGAAAGGAGCTATTCAAAATGAAGGTGTTTCAGAAGATACTCTAATGGAAATAGGCACAGGTTCATATCCTAACAAATTTAATGCTTTAGACGTGTATGCTGATGGTGTTGTAGTAGCAACAGCTTGTAGTAAAATTGATATTGATGGTTTCCATCTAAACCATCCAAAAGACGTTCAACGAAATCCAAGTAAAGCAAAAAGAGTTTTAGTTACCAAAGAATGGGTAGAAAACTATGTAACAACTCAATTAGCTAATCAATAGCTGAAAGTATGAACAAACAAGGCTACATATCTAAAGTAAGAAGCGAGTTAAAAAGCGAAGTTAAGCACAACAAAACTTCAATAGAAAAACTCGCTTCATCTTTTGGCATCAAAAACAAAAACCTAGTTAAGGAATATACCGAGCTAGCTATTGTTTTGAATGCTAGAGAAGTTGCACACAACAATGAACTTAATACTTACCAGAAGTACCAAGAGATTGTAGCCTTGTACAATTCGCAAGTGAATTTATCAATGCGAACAAGCATGAGTATGTTAATGCAACAGTACTCTACAGCTTCGCCAATATCGTTTTTGGCATCGAGCTATGTTCTGAATAAAAATCCAAAGGCAAGATATTTTGAGCCATCAGCAGGAAATGGACTTCTGACTATTGCATTACCGTATAAACAAACTACAGTCAATGAACTTGACGATGTAAGACTTGAAAACCTAAAGGAACAACCATTTGCAAAGGTTCACAATTTTGATGCTTTACAAATCCCTCACACTTACGATAGAAAGTTTGAAGGAGTAGTTACCAATCCCCCTTTTGGAAGTTTAAGCGAGCCAATATTCTTTGGTAAATTCAAGATAAAAGGACTTGAACAAGCAATGAGCCTAAAAGCATTGCAGACTATGAAAGACAGCGGTAAGTGTGCAATTATTATTGGAGGTCACACTGCATGGGATGAGCAAGGAAGAGTAAAGGCAGGAAAGAATAGAATCTTTCTCAACTACCTATATCACTTTTACAATGTTGAAGATATAATTCCTATAAACGGAAGTAAACTTTACTCCAGACAAGGAACATCTTTCGATACAAGATTGATATTAATTAATGGAGCTAAGGAACATCCAGAGGGAGCTTCGCCATTAAAAAATAAACTACATAGTACAGTTGTAAATACTCATGAAGAGCTTTGGGAACGTGTAGGACTTGAAAGGTCAAAGTTCAAAGCTGAAAGTTCAAAGGATAAAGACAATCTATTAATTCAAGAACTAGAAGCCGAAGCAATAATCATTATACAACTACAAGGGTAAACACCTAAACAAGTTAACAACTAACCGAATAAACATAATATGAAATCAAACATAAAATTCTCAAACAACAATCTTACTATCAAGTTTCAGGAAGAACCAAAGGCACACATTTCCTCAAGACTTATCGAGCTAGGATTCAAAGCTACAACCAATAAAACTTTTGTTCGTACAGAAAAATTAGCACAAAACGAACACGATTATTTACAAGGAATGTTTGGAGTTCAAGGTTTGGGAATGGCATACATACCTGCTGCCGAAAAAGGTTTCATATTAGATACAACAGTACCCGATAGTATGGGTTACGAGATGCATATTGCTATTCGTAAGATTAAAAACAAAATAGGAATGTCGTTATTTGATTATGTAGCTGAAAAGCTAGATTACGATAGTGATACACTTGTAAAATCTCTTAGTGCAGAGCAAATAGATGCAGTATCACTAGCGATTTATAACATCGAAAAAAGAAAGCAAGGAGTTATTATTGGCGATCAGACAGGAATAGGAAAAGGACGTACTGCAGGTGCAATGATTCGCTACGGAGTTAAGCAAGGTTTACAACCAATATTTCTATCAGAAAAGCCTAATCTTTTCACAGATTTATACCGTGATTTAGTTGATATTGATAGTAGTGAACTTGTGCCTTTTATAGTAAATGCAAAAGCTAGTAAGACAAATATAAAAGACAAAGAGGGTACAACAGTTTATACAGCTCCAGAGAAATCAATCCAAGGAAATATTATAAAATCAAAGAAAGTACCAACGAGTTACAATTTTGTTTGTGCTACATATTCTCAATTCAACAATCCAAAGAAACCTGCAAAGCAGATGTTCTTGCACAAAGTAGCTGAGAACAATATCATCATAATGGACGAATCACACAATGCATCGGGCAGTAGTAATACTGGCGAGTTTATGCAAAGTGTTTTACGAGTTTCTAAAGGTGTTGTTTTCCTATCGGCAACATTTGCTAAACGACCAGATAATATGCCAATCTATGCTCAAAAAACTTGCATGAGCGATGCTAATATGAGTAAAGAGGATTTAGTTGATGCAATAGCTTATGGAGGTGTTGCTTTACAAGAAATAATAGCTTCTCAATTAGTTGCAGAGGGTCAAATGATTAGACGTGAACGTTCGTTTGAGGGAATTGAAGTAAACTATATAGAGCTTAAAGAAAAAGCCAAAGAACAAGGAGAAGTAGCCGATAAGGTTACAAAGATAATGCGAGATATTATCAAGTTTCAAGAAGACCATATTAACGGAGAGATTAAGGTTTTAGATAAAATAGCCGCAGGCGAAGGAAAAGAGGTTATAACAAGAAAAGGTACAGAAAAAGCAGGTGTTGACAATGTTCCTTATTTCTCGAAAGTATTTAATGTTATCAATCAATTATTGTTCTCAATTAACGCTTCTGATGTAGCAGACCATGCAATATCTAGACTAAAAGAAGGTAAGAAACCTATCATTGCTTTTGCATCTACAATGGGTAGTTTTTTGGAAGATATAGCAACTCCAGAAGATGTTATAAATGCTGATTTTTCAACGGTACTAGAGAAAGGATTGGATAGTGTTTTGCGTTATACAGAAAAGGATATTGACGGAGAAAGTGAGAAAAAGATGTTCAATATTTCTGAAATGTCAGACGAAGCAAGGTTTGATTACAACAGTATTATAAGCGAGATAGACCAAGTATCAACAGGCATTACAATTAGTCCTATTGATTTAATTGTTCAGAAAATAAACGAAGCAGGTTTCTCAACTGGAGAAGTTACAGGGCGTAAACTAAACGTTCAGTACAAATCTACTTCATCAAAAAACACTACTGCACTTGTAATGCGTAGAAAGAAACATAATACATCAGATTTATTCAGACAATTTAACGATAATGATATTGATTGTTTGCTTATTAATAAGTCGGGTTCTACAGGTGCATCGGCACATGCCATTGTTACACCAAAAGTTACTACAGATGAAGTAAAGCAACGAGTAATGATTATTCTACAACCCGAATTAAACATTAGTACAGAAATTCAGAAAAGAGGAAGAATCAACCGTACTGGGCAGATAAAGAAACCAATTTACGATTATATAATATCGTCAATTCCTGCTCAAAAGCGTTTCATGATGATGCTGAAAAAGAAGCTAAAATCATTGGATGCCAATACTACATCAAATCAAAAAAACAGTAAATCACAATTAAAGTCAGATGATTTCCTTAACAAGTATGGCGACAAGGTTGTAAGGCTTTACATGTTGGAGAATCCCGAGCTTAACAAGTTACTTGATAATCCTTTGAAGTTTAAAGGAGAAGATAGCGATGATAAAGCAAACGAGGGCGATGCATCAAAAGTAAGCGGACGTGTTGCAGTATTGCCAGTAAAAGAGCAAGAAAAGTTTTACACTGATATTATTGAGCTTTACAACGATTATGTTGATTACTTGGTGCAAGCAGATGAGTATGATTTAGAAGTTACTGTATTAGACCTAAAAGCCGAAACAAAAGATACTCAAGTTGTAATTGCAGGTAAAGGTGGAAAGTCTGTTTTTGGGAATGATACATTCCTCGAAAAATGTGAGTGTAACGTACTTAAAAAGCCATACAAGAAAGATGAGCTTGAGAAGATAGTTTCTAAAAGTTTGAACGGTAAAAATGCGGATGATATATCTGAAAAAATCGTTGATACTCACGAACAATTTGTAGATAAATATCTAAAAACAAAATTAGACGAAGGACAAAAGAAGTATGCTAAATTATTGGAAAATATAACCAATGAAAAAGCTTATAAACTTATTGGCAATGATGAAAATAATGTAAAAGAAGATTACATAGAAGAACGCACAGAAGCTATTGAAGAAGCTAAGATTGAGTTTGCGAATAAACTTTCTTTACAAGTACAAAATCGTAAATCATACTTAAATGGTTTCTTCAAATATTTCAAAGTTGGACACGGTTATAATTATCCATCATTAGGTTACGACCAATCGAGTAATGAGGGTGCAAAATGTATTTTCTTAGGATTTGATATTAAAGAAAAAAGCAAAAACCCTTATGCTCCATCATCGGTAAAACTAAAGTTTGCAATTTCTGATAGTAGAAAATATATAACATTGGCTTGTAGTGGCGACACTGCAAAAGAAATTGAGCGTATTCAAGGTCGTAGTTTCAGACTATCCACAGAACAAAAAGAAACGACAATAGACAATTGGGAAGAAGCAACAAAAGGCTTTACAGGAAGCAGGAGAAACAGATATATAGTTAATGGAAACATACTTCAAGGTTCGGCAGATTTTGCAGGTAAGCTAGTTAGCTACACTACCAAAGGCAGAGGAGTTAAGAAAGGTATTCTAATGGCTGAATCGTGGTTGCCAACAGAAGAGAACGGTGTAGGTAATTATGTTGTTGCACCAATTGGCAAGCTCGAAAAACAGATTTTAAGTTTACGTTCTGGTGCAACTATGAGTACCGAAAACAAAATGACTTTTGCCAAGCATAATTACGAGGATAAGTTTTTGATAATTATGCCAAAAGCAAAAACACATCAATCAATTTTTACTGATAAAGATGTGATTAAGCTTTTGGAAAATAGTAGAGATGGTTTTGAGATGATTTCGGGGTCAATGAAAGCAAATGTTTCTATTGAAAAAATGCCAAAGTTTTTAAAGTTATTGGGCGATAGATTTAGCGTATCAATGAAACTACCTAAGCATTATTTTGATGAACATTTAAACTCAAAATCAAAGAATACAAGTTCATCTGATGCACTAACTGATGATGCTATAAAAATGCTTGAAGATGATACAATTTCATTTGAAAAACGACTTAAAAAGCAAAAGCAGAAAAGCCTGTCTGCCGACAAGTCAGGCTCGAAGCTGAAAGCTGAAAATTCAAAAGAAAGCGATGAAGATATGTTGATGTTGGAACTAGAAGCAGAATCAATAATTATCATGCAGATGCAAGGAAGTTACAAGCAAGTAGCAGGATTTACTAATCAAAGAAGGATGTTTTAATGAGTATAGGAACTATAAATTTTGGAAACTCAGGGACTAAGTTCGATAGAGCTTGGGATAATACTGTTTGGGATGAGAAAGCAAAGGATTATTTAATGCTTGCCAATATCAATACTGAAAATGGAGATATATCTTGGTGGGTTAAGAAGCCAAACTCAGAACAGAAAAAGGCGGTAGAAAAATATGCTTCTCAATTTGTTGATGATGATTTGTTGTTATTGGAACTCGAAGCTGAAGCTGTACTTGTGTTACAAAAACAAGTAGTTACTACAAGTAATAAAATTGACCAGGGAAAAGGTAAAAACAAACATGATTTAATTTATGAAAAGGCAATATCTGAACTCAAATACAATCAAGAAGATAGCTTTTGTAAAATTATTGAGAATGATTTGAAAACTTCATTATCGGAAGATGAAAAACAGAAGTATGTAGCTATGCTAGTGAATGATACTAGCAATAAAGTAAAGTTTAAAGCAGGAAATAAGATTCTAAAAGATGAATATAAATTTCAACCAGTTTTTCCTCAATCAATTAAAGTTGCAGAACCAAAGGATTTAAGTTTAAGAGGAAAAGTTGTTGCTATGGCTAAATATTCAGCCACTAGAAAGGATGAATATCATGATATTTATGGATATGTGTATCATGACATGAGATACTTGGTAGCAACAGATGCTCATCAGCTTGTAGTTGTTCATGTAAAAGAAATGAGAGATGATAAATACTATGCTTTTGATGGTGGAATGTCTTTTCCAAAAGGAACATTTCCAAAATACCGAAGTGTAATACCAAAGAGAATAAAAAACAACAATGTATTAGACTTGAAACAATTGATAGAACAGGTAAAAGGAGTTGAGAAAGCAAATTCATACTTCAATAAGAAGACTAACATATTACCCGCTGTAAAACTACTATTCAAAGAGAATAGTAAAATGATATTTACAAGTCCACAAATTACACTTAAAGCTTTAATGTCCTTATGGATGACAGGTGTTACAAAGGTTGACATATCAGTTTCAGAAAATCAAAGTATTGTTTTTTATGATGCTGAGAACGATAAAACACTAGCAGTTGTAATGGCTTTGATGTCGGGTACAGACACTCTTTTTACACCAATATTAGGAAACGGAATAAACTAACTATAAAAATATATAAGATGAACTTAACAGTAAATAATTACGAAAGTGCAGTAGAAAATATAGATTTTTCAAAGCTACCAGAAGCTATACGAATGGTTGATGATAAGTGGGGACAATTCTACAAGTTCTACGGAAAAAGTGATAAGATTACAGAGATGGTTGACAATCATCTAAAAAGTCTAAAACCTTACATCAAGGGAGATAAGAAGGTAATTCTTAAAAAGACAGTCACTAAACCAAGCAAACCTAAAACGGTTAAAGTTACACCTCATAAAAAGGCAGTAAGCAAAGCTGTGAAATCAAAAATTATAGTAAAGACGCAACGCATTGCGTCTCAACGAAAACAAGCTGTCAGAAAGCAAAATGAAGTAGAACTAATGCCTTTGGAAGTACGTTTCATAAAACGATACTTAACACTGCACGATAAGAGAGTAACAGAAAAACAAGTATCAACTTTCTATAAGGCAATTCAGAAAGCATCGGTTGAAAAAACAATTAGAAAAAGTGGAAAGTATGCTAATGAGATAATGAAAATCAGCAAGGATTTATCTCAAACTTATAAAGAGATGAACAACTCATGCAAGTTTGAAATACCAAGTTCGTTACATGTTAAACTTAAAAATATAACAGATAGTTATGGTGTTACTCCTGCAATTGCATTGATAAAAAGATTCATCAGTTTATATGGTAGAATTACTAAAGAGAAAGCTTCAAGGCTTCTTAAAAGTATAGAAAACTCAAAGGAAAATGGCAAAGTAAAAAGTTCTGACAATGCTTATAGCAGAGTTGTTGAAATAGAAAATCATCTTGAAAAATATTTAGATAGTGATAAGTTATTTATAACGGATGTTCAGCTTAACGGATTAAGAGGAATAGCAGGCTTGGGAAAGTAGAAGCCATTACTTCCAACAAACCTAAAGGACGTAGTGGCATGACTAAAACTAATCAAAATAGCTTTGATAATTTTGAACTTAAACCAACTAATCAATCTAAAGGAAGCGAGTTGCTTAATGGTATTTCAAATTTATACGATGCTATAAATCAGAAACAAGTTAATCCAAAAATGAAAACACAAAACCATTCTGAAAGGTCTATTTTAACTGATAGTAATGTTGTGTCAACTTCTCAATTGGCTAAAGCAAATTTTGATACAGTTAAGATTGGAGGAAAGTTCGGTCAATTATTAGGAGAGCCATACAATCCATTTTATATGATGATATATGGCGATAGGTTTAACGGTAAAAGTTCTGTAGCAATGTTGCTTGCAGGCACATTGTCAAAGAAGAGAAACAAGGTGCTGTATATCTCAAACGAAGAGGGAGTAAAAGCTTCACTACAAGAAAAATTAGTAAGGTTAAACATTACAAATCCTATTGATTTTGTGGAAGATTATAACTCTGAAATGTTTGCTAGGTATGACGCTGTTTTCATGGATAGCGTGCAAACAATAGGGTTAAAGTCAGAAGATTTTAAACTACTAAAAAGGCAATACCCCCAAACATCTTTTGTGATGGTATTTAAAGCCAATAGAGATGGAACGAGCAAAGGAGGTACAGATTGGGAACATGATGTTGATGCAATTATGCACATAGAAAAAGGCTCGGCTACAATGGAGAAAAACCGTTTTCCGAATGGTAGTAATGGAACTATAAAGATTTTTTAATAATGATAGCAAATACAAGTGTAGAATTATTCACAGTAATTATTGGAGGTCTTGGTACAATTGGTGTAGGCACAATATCTTATGTTATTAAACGGTCAATTACTACCAATGCGACCAAAGAGAATGTTTTAAATCAAGCTCGTTTATTAGAGAAAGATATTCAACATCACGATAAAGAGATATTGGCTTGTAAGTTGAACCAATCGCTAATAGAATCAAGATTTATAGAGTTAAAAGACTCGTTTAAAGACAAGTACGTGACAAAGCAAGAATTAAAGGATCAAATGAAATTGATAGATAGCAAGTTAGAAGTAATATTAAAATTCGTAAAGCATGAGCATATTCAGTAAGCTAATAGGAAAAGGAACATCAGAAATTTTAAAAGAAGGAACAAAACTTATAGATGAAATTTTCACTACCAAAGAGGAAAAACTAGAAGCCAAAAAAGAATTGTTCAGACTAGCAATTACCGACAAAGACAGTGCAAGGAAAATGTATTCTCTAGACAGTACTTTACAGAAAGTATTTGCCATATTTTTCCTTGTATCGTGGGTATTTCTTACTGTTTTAATTCTCAACTATTTTGTATTCGAAAAAGTAGATTTATTAGACTGGCAAATTGCATTTGTCAGCACCATTTACGGAGGTATATCTACTAAGTTAGGCACAATAGTAGATTTCTTGTTTGGTGGTTCGTCAGCAAGTGAAAAAGTTAACCTTAAAGGATAAATTATGGAGTTAGTTAATACTAGAATAGCAAGCGATAATGAAAGTACGTTAGGACTTCTTACAGTAAATGGCAAGAAGTTCTCATTTGTGATTGAAGATGAAGAACGAGAGGTAAAAGTAAAAGGAGAAACTAGAATACCTGCAGGTAAATATCAAGTTAAATTTAGAAAAGAACTTTCTCCATTAACTGAAAAGTATAGGGCTAAATATCCTTGGTTTACTTATCACTTGGAACTGACTAATGTTCCTAACTTTAAATATGTGTATATCCATATCGGAAATTTTGAGAGTAGTACAGATGCTTGTCAAGTTGTTGGGAATAAAGCAGGGTTTGATGGTAATAACCACTTTAGAAACTTTGAGAGTGTGGATAATTTTAAGCGGTTGTATTTGGTGGTTTCTGAGTCTATTGAACGTGGGGGAGATGTTTGGTATGAGATTGTTGATACGAATTGATAAATAATGTGTTTAGAATTGAAAAATCCCATTATCAAGGTTAGTTTGATGATGGGATTTTTGGTGTAATAACTTAAATATATTTTTACCAAAAAAAATGAGTTTTCATCTTGATTATATACAATCAAGTCATTACATATGATAAAGAAAGTACTATATTAAGAAAAACTAATTACTATTATTCTTTTGACTTATTCGATTTTATGCTTTCAATAAACCTTCCCTTATCTTGTTTTTTTATTTGTCCAATATCATGCTTTATTTCGGACATAAGCGTTAAATAAAATTTATCTAGTGAAGGATCATTATTACGTAAATGATAGTAGGACATTATTTTAAGATAACTCAAATCTTTGATATATCTTGATTTAGCTGTTTTTACAAAACTTTTTATTTTTTCAGGATATTCGCTACCTTTTATGTCTGAGTAAATAAATATGGTCATGAATTTTTCAAACTCTGAGATGTTAACTGAATCAATATCTCTTTCCATTTTATCTAGAAGAATTGTTCTTATTTTTTTTGAACCTAACCAATTATACACTACAACCTGATGAATAAGTGGTAGAATTTTTATGAATAATGGGAAATCAATATTCTTAGGAAAATGATCTGGCTCTTTTTTATAGTTTTGATAATATTTCAGTAAGGAGTCTCTATATAGCATTAAAAATGAAATAGAACTAGTAATAACATTACTATAGGAGCTGTTTTTTAATTCAAAACTATCAACATCTTCACTATTCTTAAGAACATTAGCGGAAAGTTTAAGAACTTTATCTATATGGCTCTGTGTTTTTAAATCTGAAATATCTTTATTTTGAATAGTCTGTTTAACTTGAGTATTTGTTAATGCTTCATCATAAATATCATTTTCTTGTTCTGAGGTTAGTTTTGTTGAAGCTCTTTTTACATCAATATTAAACGAAATAGTATCTTTATTATTCTTAGATTCAAGAACAGTATCAATTTTACTCCAATTATTAATGATATCAGAATTAAACCTTTCAAATGCAATGTTTAATTTTTTTTGAGTAAATTTTAAAATATCTGCATCATCACCTTTTAACCCAGTATAATAGTTTATTTCTTCTAGATAGTTTAAGTAATTATCATCTTTAAAAACATTTGATTTAAAATCTTTATCGTAATCAAAAAGTAAAGCCAAAAAGAAATGGAAATAGAAGGCTGATTTAAATTTGATAGTATTATCATCATGATGGAATAATATTCCTCTTTTGATAAAATCTTCTAAAATCATATGTGGTTTTCCTGTAAACCTCGTTTTCAGATATTGTGTCACATACTCTAATAATTTAGAATACTCAACAGAATAACTCATATCAGGATTTCCATTATCATGCATGAATTTGGAAATATATGAGAGGAGACGTTTTTTATTTTTGAAACCAAATGTTTCACTGTAGATATTTTCAATTTTAGTCTTTTCGAGTAAATTTTCAATAAATAATTCTACAAGGATTGAGTTATTTATTGGTTTTTTTTCTTGTTTTTCAAAAATCCATAAAAATAGAGTTATTGATAGCGGAGTTTTAGGTAATCCAAAGTCTCCAAAGCTTTTAATCAACTTTTGCATATTATCTTGGAGGTCTACTTCACTGCCAACAAACCATTTTTTTATTAATTGTTTTATTTCATTTGAACCAAAACTTTGAATAAAGGCCAATTTAAAATCGAAAATAGGATTATAATCTAAATGCTTAATAGGAATTACATCTTCTAGGGTTTGTGTTGAAGTTGTAATCAGTTGAATTGTTTGGTTTTGTTTTAAAAAATTATTTAATTTATTAATCTCGTTTGAAATTGTTCCATTGTAATAGAGATCATCAACCAATAATAGTAACTCATTTGAAGAAATAAAACTATCAATTTCACTACTTGGGATACCTAGGAATTCTTTAACTAACTTTTTAGGATCACTCTTTTTTAGTTCTCCAAATTTTATAAGGATAGGTATTTTATTATATTTATTATAATTTTTTGTTAATTCAAGGAACATTTTATCAAGTAGAATTGTTTTGCCAGATTCTTTCATTCCATAAATGAGAAAATTAGAATTGTCAATAATAATATCTGTAATAGAATATTTCACTGTACTTTCTTCTTTCAAAGAACCTTGCGGTGTATTCAATATTATTGGATGGACAAACAGGTTTTCAATCGTACATTCAATTGATGTATTAGCATCAGACATCAAAATATGGTCATTTAGTCTATCACTGTATCTATTTCCTATATTTATAATTAGTTCTTGATTAAAATTGAACTTTGTTAAGGATTCATCCCTTGGAATTATAAATTTTCTAATACCATCTTCTGTCCCAACTTCTGTATTAGGAACAAACTTTTTGTGTTTATCTAGGTATTTTCTAGATACTACTTTGAAGTATTCTTTTGGCTCAAATTCAACTATCGAATAACCATTTTGATGCTTTATATCTGTAGGATTATCTGCAATTGTTGATGTAGCAATAGATACAAATAGACTTCCAAATAAATCTTTAATATAATTTGCATCTAATTCATGAACGTGTCCATTTAGAAGTATATCATAGTTTCTAGATAATAGAGGTTTTATTGCTTCTCTATCAAAATCTTGTAGAAATTCAATAGGATGATGCGATAATGCAATTTTTATATCACAGTTCTCAATACTACGTAAAGAATTATCTATCTGTCTTCTACCAATCAGTAATTTTCCTTTATCATTATCATCTTTAGATAACCAAGAACTATTTAAACACGTAACACCTATATTATATGATTTTGTTTTAAGAGTGAAACTATTTTCAAAATTTGAAATTTCACCAGAGTAGTTTTCATTCTTATAAAAATCTTTTTGCCAATTTAGATAATTTTCAATACGACTTAGATGTAAGGATTTCTGGTGATTATTTTTTATAAACTCATCAAGAGAATTTTCATCTTTTAGGTTTGCATTTAGTCCAGCTTCTGTAACTGCATCAATTTCTTTCCTATTTATATCATGATTACCTGGTACAACAAATATTCTTCCTTTTAAAATTGGATTTAACTCAATTAACTTGTCAAAAAAAACTGTTTCAAGAATGATGTAAGCTTCCTCTTCATTTTTGAAGCTAGATGCTCCTTTATTTATTAAATCACCAGTAATACATACTACTGTATCATCATTTACTTTTGATTGTAAATCCTTAGCTAGTGCTGAAATTAATTGTTCTTTGTTAAGTGAGATATCTTCATTTTCTAAATGGAAATCTGAGATGTGTATTATTTTTAACATGTCATTTTTTTGGGTTTATTATTTTTTAGTTATTGTTAGCTATATTACAGTTAATATGTTATAATTTTTAATAAAGCTCTATACAGTTATCAACAAAAAGCAGTTAAACTTTAGAGTTATTATAATTTGGGGGTATCGTTAAATACTCAATAGGGGCAATTCCCCAAAAAAAATGTATTATGAAAGAGTAATTTAGATAAAAAAAACTTAAATATTATTAACAATTGTTTTTCTATTTATTACGTTATATTGACATAAAAAGTATGGAAACATGTATGTATGTATGTATGTATGTATGTATGCACTCTAGTTTGAAAAAAGGAATTGAAAAAGCACTTGTATATACTGTGTTGTAGGCCTATAGGTATTTGTCAAAAATCACTAACACAGACTTTATAATAATAGTTGTAAAGACCAAGTCAAGTTTAGAAAAGATATAATACCATTGACTGAGAAGTATAGAAAAAACATTCTTGGTTTACTTGGAACTGACTGATGTACCTTATTTCTCCTATGTGTATATTCATATTGGTAATTTTGAGAGTAGCACAGATGCTTGTCAGCTTGTTGGTAATAAGGCAGGATTTGATGGTAATAACCACTTTAGGAACTTTGAGAGTGTGGATAATTTTAGGCGTTTGTATTTGGTGGTTTGTGAAGCCATTGAGAATGGAGAGAGTGTTTGGTATGAGGTTGTGGATGCAGATTGATAAATAGTATCTAAAATTGAAAATCCCATTATCAAGTATCAACTTGATAATGGGATTATTTTTGCCATATAAATAGGAGTTATATTATACTTGTCTTATTTTATCAATGTTAAAAAACAGGGTTGACATCTGATTCTCTTAATTTTTGAGAAAGCATGAGCATATCAGAGCTGATTTTTTCATTTGTAATACGTGCATAAATTTGAGTGGTTTTTATATTGGTATGACCAAGCATCTTACTAACTGTTTCAATCGGTACACCTTTGGATAAGGTAATGGTAGTAGCAAACGTATGCCGAGCTAAATGAAAAGTGATATTTTTATCAATGCCGCATACATCTGCAATTTCTTTCAAATAAGCATTTGTCTTCTGGTTGGTAGGTATTGGTAATAATACTCCATTAGGTAAACCTTTATATTTTTCAAGAATCATCAGTGGAATGTCTAATAAGGGTATAACTGCTTTTACATTTGTTTTTTGACGTTTGGTAGTTATCCAAGAGTTATTATCGAAGCCTTTACTAATATTTGTTTTCTTGAGTTTTTTAATGTCGATATATGCTAATCCAGTATAACAGGAAAAAATAAATATATCACGTATTCTTTCTAACCGTTCAGTGTTAAATTCTTTCTCCATTATACGTTGCAGCTCATCATCTGTCAAGTATCCACGATCAACTTTTTCCAAAGTAATTTTGTAATTCGCAAATGGGTCAGATATTAGTTTACCATCTTTTTGAGCTGATATAACAACACTTTTAAATTTTTGAATGAATTTAGCAGATGTATTATAATTGCATCGGCATTGAATACTAAGGTGATTTTCAAACCCAACAATAAAAGAGTGATTAATTTCCCTTAAATCAATATCTGATAAATTATGTTCTTCTTTAATATATGAAGCTAAGTGTTTTCTACATACTTCAGCTTTCTGATAAGTAGCTTTTGATTTAGTTATACCTACCAGTTTTTTTAGATTGTTATTACTTTCTTCAAAAAGCTCCAATAATAAAAATTGTTCTTGCCCAATTCCTAAGAACGTATTTTTTACTTTTTCTGCAGTAACAACTGTTTCTCTAACAATAAGGTTGTTGTATGTTTTATGGATAGAGGTCTTTATTTCTTCTAAAAGCGAATTTATTGATTTCGCTTGGGTGCTTCTTCCTTTTGCTTTCCCTAAATCAACACTCCAATCAGCAGATTTGATAAATTGCTTTGTACTGAACTGAGATAATTTTCCATTAACAGTGATTCTTGCAATAATAGGTGTAGTTCCATCTTTTTTGGTGGCGCTCTTTTTAATGTAAAAAAGAACTTTAAATGTACTTCTCATAAACTTCATTTTTTGAATTGTAAAACTATTTTATTATTCTGAAAATGAAATATTTAAGGGGCAGACAAATGAAGCCAAGACTAAGCCATTTGAAGACAATTTGTGACCTATTTTACGATATTAATAATAGGGTACGATTTAGCCACAAAACTCTGTCTTTTTTTGGCGTTTTAAGAATACACATCAATACAATAAAGACGTAAAAAAGCCCCACAATACTAAGTATCGTAGGGCTTTGTCTTATTCCTGTCTTTTATTGACATTTTGTTGAGCGGAGAAAGAGGGATTCGAACCCCCGGAGGTGTGACCCTCGCTAGTTTTCAAGACTAGTGCATTCGACCACTCTGCCATTTCTCCAGTGTTTAGTCTATCAGTTGTTATATTTCCTGATTGCGAGTGCAAATATAATAGCTTTTATTTAATACAAAAGCTTTTTATCAATAAAAATACATGATACTTTGTAACCTATTTTATTTGAACATTTTACAATAAATATTTTATTCAAACTCATTATTTTGATGCCACAGTGCTTTGTTGATATTCTAAAAACAAAAATTAATCTACACTACTATATATAAATCCTAATACTTATTTTCGTGAAATGAATTTGAATAATATTAAAGATAAGTTTGTGTCTGAGTTTGAAGTCCTATATAGTTCTAAAGAAGAATTAATATCACAATTTTGGATGTTATCAGAATCTGTATTTGATCTTACGAGAATTGAATTTGCTTTAAACCCTATATTCACACCAGATAGTGATAAAGTAAAAATATTCGATAAATACTGCGAAAGGCTAAAGAATAATGAACCTATACAATACATTATTGGAAATGCTTATTTCTATGGCGAAAACTATATTGTTAATGAAAATGTATTAATTCCTCGGCCAGAAACTGAAGAACTTGTAGAGTGGATTTTAGAGGATAATAAAAATGAAAATCCAAATATCCTAGATATAGCCACTGGAAGTGGATGCATAGCAATTACACTCCAAAACGAAGTAGACAAATCAAATGTTGAAGCTTTAGATATTTCTGATAATGCTCTAAAAATTGCTTCCGAAAATAATTCTTTAACAAATAACAAAGTGAAATTTATCAATGCCGATGCTTTAAATCTTAGTGACGACAATTACTTTGGTGATAAAAAGTGGGATGTAATAGTTAGCAATCCTCCCTATGTGAAAGAAAATGAAAAACCAGAAATAAAACAAAATGTATTAGAATTTGAACCTCATTTAGCTTTATTTGTAGAAGATAATGACCCTCTTATTTTTTATAGAGAAATTATGAAATATGCCTCCACTACACTAGTTGATGGTGGTAGTTTGTATTTTGAAACCAATCAATACTTAAAACCCGAGATGGAAGAACTGGCTAAAAGCTTAGGTTTTAGTAAATTTGAATTCAGAAAAGATTTTAGAGGGAATTATAGGATGATGAAACTTATTCACAAATTACACTAATTGTCACCAATCACTTCATTTCTAACAACAGTTCAACTACTAACACGAAACAAGCTACAATGAAAACCATAGCTCAACAAATAAATCAACTTCGTGAGGAGTTACACTCTCACAATCACAATTACTATATTTTAGACAATCCTACCATTTCTGATTACGATTTCGATATGAAATTGAAAGAACTTCAGAAATTAGAACTTGAGAATCCTGAATTTAAAGATGCTAACTCCCCTACTCAGCGTGTTGGAGGTGGCATTACCAAAAAGTTCAACACTGTAGTTCACCGTAATAGAATGTACTCTCTAGACAATGCTTATTCCTTTGAGGAACTAGACGAATGGGAGAATAGAGTTAAGAAAATTGTTGATGGTGATATTGAGTACGTATGTGAGATGAAATACGACGGGGCATCAATAAGTTTGACTTACGAAAATGGTAAGCTTATAAAGGCTATTACACGTGGCGATGGTTTTCAGGGCGATGAGGTTACAACAAATATCCGTACCATAAAATCTATTCCTTTAAATCTAAAAGGAAATTACCCTGAGAGTTTCGATATTAGAGGCGAAATTGTTTTTCCAAATGCTGAATTCGAAAAACTTAACGAACAACGTATTTCCGATGGAGAAGAATCTTATGCAAATCCTCGTAATTTGGCTAGTGGAACTCTTAAAATGCAAGACAGCGCAGAGGTTGCAAAACGTCCTTTGGAATGTCTACTTTACTTCTTGGTTGGCGATAACCTGAAAATTGAATCTCAGTTTGATGCTTTAGAAAATGCCCGTAAAATGGGATTTAAGGTTCCTCCTATTTCTGAAAAATTTAGCAAATTAGAAGGTGTTAAATCCTTTATTGAAAAATGGGAAACCGAACGTCACAACTTAGCTTACGAAACCGATGGAGTAGTAATAAAAGTAAATTCACTACACCAACAAGACGAGCTTGGATACACCGCTAAATCTCCTCGATGGGCAATAGCTTTCAAGTTTAAAGCAGAACAAAAATCAACATTACTAAAAGAAATAACTTACCAAGTTGGCAGAACCGGAGCAATTACTCCCGTGGCAAACTTAGAACCTGTACACCTAGCCGGAACAGTTGTTCGCAGAGCATCACTACACAATGCCGATCAAATTGAAAAGTTAGATATTAGAGTCAACGATACCGTTTTTGTAGAAAAAGGAGGTGAAATTATTCCTAAAATTATTGGAGTAGATTTAGACAAACGACCTACTGATTCTGTACCTACAAAATATATAGAAAATTGTCCTGAGTGTGGAGCAAAACTAGAGAGAAAAGAAAGTGAAGCCCACCACTACTGTGTAAATACTTACAATTGTCCTCCGCAGATAAAAGGTAAAATTGAGCATTTTATTTCGCGTAAAGCAATGGATATTGATGGACTCGGTGCAGAAACTATAGACTTACTTTTCAATGCTGACTTAATCAATAACATTGCTAATTTGTACAGCTTAAAAGATAAAAAATTCAAATTACTCGGTCTCGAACGCATGGCTGAAAAGTCGGTAAACAACATGATTACAGGTATTGAAGCATCAAAAAATATAGAATTCGAAAAAGTACTTTTTGCCCTTGGTATAAGATATGTTGGCGAAACTGTCGCAAAAAAACTTGCTGTTTATTTCAAAAATATAGATGCTCTTAGCTCTGCAAATCTAGAAGAATTAATTGCTGTAGACGAAATAGGAGAGCGTATTGCCGAAAGTGTTATTGAGTACTTTTCTAACGAAAAAAATCAAGCATTGATTTCTACTCTAAAAGAAAATGGAATTCAATTCGCAGTTGACGAAAGTAAATTCGAAGGAAACACTGAAATCCTCAAAGGTCTAGCAATAGTGGTTTCGGGAGTATTTACCCAACTTACTAGGAATGAGATTAAATCTGAAATAGAGAAAAATGGTGGCAAGGTAACATCTTCAATTTCTAAGAAAACAGATTATGTGGTTGCGGGCGATAAAATGGGACCAAGCAAATTGGAGAAAGCAACAAACCTCGGAATTAAAATTATTAACGAACAAGAATTTATAGATTTAATAAAGAAATAGAATAATATTGGCGTGTCCCTGCGGGTCAGGTTTTCGGCTATATCTTTTTTTGAATTAAAAAAAGGATGTCGCCTCTACCCTTCACGCTATTGGATAGTTACAAATTAAACTTTCAAGAGAAAAACAAAGGGATGTAAATAACCTCATCCTAAAAAAACAACTTTACGAATACTCAAAATAATGAAACTAAAACATTTGCTCTTAGCAGTAACACTCAACCTGCTTTCAATAACAGGTTTTGCACAAGTTAAAACCGGACTTGAAGTTTTAAAACAACAAAACTTCGAATTACTAAAAGGGAAACGTGTTGGTTTAATTACCAATCCAACTGGTGTTGATGCCAATTTAAAATCTACTATCGACATTATGTACGAATCGCCTAACGTAAACTTAGTAGGTCTATTTGGACCAGAGCACGGTGTACGTGGAAACTTTTCGGCAGGCGATCACATAACAGATCAAAAAGATCCTAAAACAGGAATTCAGGTTTTTTCACTGTATGGTAGCAATAGGAAGCCATCAAAAGAAATGTTAAAAGGGATTGATGTAATGGTTTATGATATTCAGGATGTTGGAGTTAGATCTTACACTTACATAAGCACACTGGGAATGGTAATGGAAGCTTGTGCCGAAAACAACGTAGAAGTAATAGTTTTAGACAGACCAAACCCTATTGGCGGTAACAAGGTTGAAGGTGGTTTGGTTGGAGATAAATACATTTCTTTTGTTAGCCAATATCCTATCCCTTACGTTTATGGACTTACACCTGGAGAGTTTGCAGTCTACATCAACGAAACTGGATTATTGAAAAACAAAGTAAAATGCAATCTTAAAGTTGTAGAAATGAAAGGTTGGAAACGAAATATGCTTTTTAAAGATACAGGTCTTTATTGGGTTCCAACATCACCACACATCCCTCGATGGAATTCATCGTTATACTATGCCATGACAGGTATTTTTGGAGAGATAAATCCTAGTATGGTTGGTATAGGATACACTTTACCTTTCGAAGTTTACATGACTACTTTTACCGATGCCGATAAACTTACCGATGCAATGAATACTGAAAACCTCAAAGGTGTAATTTTTCGTCCGCTTCACTACAAGCCATACTACTCAAACAACAAAGGGAACGAACTTTCTGGGATGCAAATTTACATTACCGATTACGAGAAAGTTAATCTTACAAAAATTCAGTTTAAGTTAATTGAGATTGCTCATAAACTCTACCCTGATCACGAAATATTCAAATTCAACTCCAAGCGACACAACATGTTCGACAAGGTTATAGGAAGTAATAAAATCCGAATAGAATTTAGCAAAAACTATCTTTACTCCGACATTAAAAAGTTGTGGGAAGAACCAGCTGAGGAGTTTAAAGAGGAATCTAAAAAATATTATTTGTACAAGTAGATTTCAAAAAAAACAACCATTAAGAAATTATCGTACATTAAGTAAACTTAACAACTCTATTTCTTAATGGTTAAAACAAAACTACTACTTATCCTCTTCTGGCTTATCAACATTCTGGTAAGCACCCAAGTCGGGCGAAGTGGTTCTGCTAACTCCTAATACGTCGTTTGGTACATCATTAGCAATATCAATAGCCCCTTTACCTACAACTGGCGATTCGGAAGTTATCCTAAGATCGTTGTTGTATTCATCCCAAAACAATGGTTCTTCGTTAATTATCGTATTTTCGAATAAAGGATTATCCTCAATATCATATTCTAATTCTCCTTTTCTGTTGGTATATTTTATCAGATTATTCTCGAATTTATAATTGAAATCAGCACCACTGTTACTAGAAAGAACAAGCTCGTCTTCGTTATTTCCATAAATAATACAGTTGCCAAAAAATGCTTCTTCTAAATCTCTTGCAATAATTTGTCCACTTTCAGCTTCATACCAATTATTTACCAAAACAGAAGGCGTTTGTCGTGGTTCATTGTTCCAATAATTTACAAAAGTAGAATGCTTAAAATTGTACTTCCCTCCTATCTGTAATGCCAAAGAGACCTCTCCACAATTATTTATTACTAAATTTTCTCCTTCCACATAACTACCTCTAGCCATTAATCCTACAGAACTGTGATTTAAAATTTGAGTGTTTCTAATGGTTAACGTCGGGTTTGTTGAATTACCAATTGTGTCAACTACAATACCTACCGTACCATTTTTAATAATTGCATAATCAATAATATTATCTTTTGATGTAGGATAAAACCAAATTGAACTCCACTGACCTGGAATATCGGCATAATCGGGTTCTAATCTATCTCCCTCAAAAATTACTTCGTTTTCGAACTCACCATGAACACGCAAACTAGCATCTTTGTAAACTATAAGACTGGAGTTGTTATGAAAATGAATTCTTGCACCTGCCTGAATATCCAATGTCTTTGCCGAATCTATTACAGCTACCCCATAAATTACGTAAGGCTTATCATTAGTCCATAAATCATCACCAATTAAAAACACATTTTCTCCTTTTGGAGGATATAAAAAATGGGCATCTTCTACAAGTGTCACAAGTTTTACATCTTGCTTAAAAGTGCTAGTTTCGAAAATAATAGAGTCTACATACAAAGGATTTCCAGATACATTGTTGAAATCAATAGTAGTTTCAATAAAAATAAAAATACTATCCTTAGGGGCTATCTCAATATCTTTCTGAGTATTTCCAGTATTGCCATCAACATTAATTCTGTAATAAGAATTATCTCCATTCCCCAATTTAATTTCAGGTATCTTAACCCACTCATCTTCTTGATTGTACACTTTAAGCATACGTGTAGACGATCCTATGTTTGTAAAAATAGTATCCAAAAAAATAGTATCTGCCGAAAATTTTAGATTTGTTGTTGCCACAGATGCACTAAAATCCTTTCTACAGGAAGAAAATACAACAACGGTTAGCAACAATAATATGTAGTGATATTTATTAGAATTCATATTTATAATAACGTAAACTTTTGAGGCGAAGATATACTTTTTAGAATAAAAAAAATTAAATTGCTAAATAATTGAGAAGGCAAAAGAATTTAAAATAAATAATTGCAAATTTGTTTATATTCGATGAATTTTTCCCAGCACTAGAGGTATATTCATTGAGAAAACACCTTTTAATCCCTTCAGAATTTTTGGAGAAAATAAAAAGTTAAATGATTTTGTCATACTATAATTGATTACCTAAATAAAACATGAAAAAAACTATTATCTACATTGGCGGGTACAAATCTGGAGGATATAAAATATCTATACTCAAAGATAGACTAGGCTACGAAATAATAAATATTTCACCTGATTACGATACTGAAAATCCAGAAGATATTCAGAAAAGATTAAAAAAAACAATTGAAAGTGCAAAGTTAAAAGGTAATAGTGTACAAATTATAGGCTCTTCTACAGGAGGAATGACAGCTTTATTACTTTCTCAAAAGTTCAACTTACCAATGTATCTAATTAATCCTCTAATAGCAAAAGCTCAATTTTTCGATCAGAGTCATCCTGTTGGACCAATGCTTAAACCAATTTCAGAAATACTTTTATCAAACTCTTATCCCAACAATAAAATAATTATTTACCTAGGTTTGAACGATGAACTTCTAAACCCTGAATTCACCAAAAAATTTGCTAGTTCTAAAGATATTAATGTAATAACTTTCGATGGAGACCACGCAGGCAGTGAAAGTTTAGAGATGATTATAGAAAACATAAAAAACACTTAATAAGTGTAATCAAAACACTTCATTTAGTTTATATTTGCCGATTCAATTTTTTGAACGATATGATAAAATTAGAAGGTAAAAAATTAAATATTAAGGGAGATATACAAATTGGTGGATCTAAAAGCGAATCTAATAGATTACTGATTCTTCAGGCTCTTGCAGACGAAAAATTCACAATAGAAAATCTTTCAAATTCTAAGGATACATCTTTAATGCTAAAAGCGTTGAGTAACGATAGCAATACTATAAATATTGGATTGGCTGGTACTGCAATGCGTTTTCTTACGGCATACTTATCTGTTCAAGAAGGTAGAGAAGTTACTCTAACAGGCGAAGGCAGAATGTTGCAACGCCCTATTGGCGAGCTAGTAGAAGCCCTAAAAACTCTTGGTGCTGATATTACTTATACCGAAAATGAAGGTTATCCTCCTTTGTTGATAAAAGGGAAGAAACTAGACGGTGGAGAAATTAGCTTGAACTCAGGTATAAGCTCTCAGTTTATTACTGCGTTAATGCTTACTGCTCCAACCATGGAAAAGGGCATTAAAATAAATCTAAAAGGGAAAGTAGTTTCTTTGCCTTATATAAATATGAGTATTCAATTACTAAGTAAAGTTGGTGTTGATGCAAATATTGATAAAAAAACAATAACGGTAAAGAAGGGTAAAATATTTTCAGATACTCCTATGGCTGTTGAGTCTGATTGGAGTTCGGCATCTTACCATTACAGTTTGGTTGCAAGTGCCGATGAAGCTGATGTTATTCTAGGAACGTATCGTAGAGAGAGTTTTCAAGGAGATAGTGCCTTGGCTGAACTTTACAAGAAAATGGGAGTTGAGACTTTATATCTTCAAGATAAAATACGTCTTCAAAAGTCTTCTATTTTCGAAAAAAGTGAATTAATTGAATTTGACCTAAACCAACAACCTGATATTGCACAAACAATTGCTGTTACATGTTTGAATTTAGGAATAGATTGTAAACTTACAGGTTTAGAAACTCTGCGAATTAAAGAGACCGACAGACTTTACGCTTTAAAAACTGAACTTGAAAAGTTGGGTGCTTCTGTTACTATTACCAATAGCAGTCTTGATATGGTTGCTACCGAGAGTATCACTCCTAATGTAGAAATCTATACCTATGATGATCATAGAATGGCTATGGCCTTTGCTCCTATTGCTTTAAAAGAAGATGTTTATATCGAAGATCCCGATGTTGTTGTAAAATCTTATCCTGATTTTTGGGAGCACTTGAATAAGTTGGGGATTAAGACTAGTACTCAATAAAATGTATGCTACTAATTTTGGTTAAGTTCTAATAATCACCACTTTTTAAATAATTTTATGACCCTACCTAAACAGGGTCAAAATATCTATAACAACAGTGATAACATAGTATTTAGTTCTCCTAGTAGATATTTCGACTTCGCAAAAGCTCCGCTCAATATGACAATTTTTCCATAACTTTCGTGGTAAACTTAATAAAATAGAAGGTTAAAATAATTACATCACTGCTTTATCTATTAGATTTAATCTTCTCTTACATTAATCTAATTTCACTCTTCTAATTAATTGTATCATACAATTAATTAGAGAGTAAAAAATGAAGAAGAACTACTCCTCTCCCATCATATCTTCTTTCAAACTATTTTGTGCTGGATCATCTCCAAGCCAAATTCCGAATAGAGCTTTCTTAAATTTAGGGTTATCAATAGTAGTAGCAAGCTTATCATTTTTGTAAACTTCCAATCCTTTACTAGGTACATAAACCATATTGAAGGTATCTCCATCTTTAATTTCTTTCTTGAAAATTTCGATAAACATTTCAATTTCCCCTTTCAGAGCATCAGTATTTCCTCCCATAGAATTCTCGAAACCTTCACGGGTAGAATCTTCCATTTTCTCGCTAGTTATCATAGACGAAATTATGTGAAGTCTAATAGCCATAGGTTCATCAGAATCCAAAACTTTTTTAGCGTCCTTTGTTTTAGATTTAAGATAAAGTCCTCCTACATATAACTTAATAAAGTATTTTGACCTTATTCCTGCTCCATTAAGTTCCAAGGTAGCTTCTCCTGCCTTTAGAGCTTCAGGCATATTTATACCTCCAATTTCTTTATCCCCCAAACTAAACGACATCATTAAAAATGACACAAATATTAGTACTAATTTTTTCATCTGTTTTAATATTTAAATTTTAAAATTAACCCTCCTCTAAACTATGAGCCGAAAGCTAATTTACCAGCTTCAACTTTGATTAGTGAATTTAGCAATTTAAAACTCAATACACTAACTTTGCCGAATGCAAAAACAATCAATCTCAACAGAAAGCATATTAAAGAGACTAAAAATTACTTCTTTAAACGAAATGCAAAACAGTGTAATCACTGCATTTAACAAAGAAGAAAACTTAGTAGTTCTTTCGCCTACAGGCTCAGGAAAAACTCTAGCTTTCTTACTACCAATAATTCAATCATTAAACAACGATATAGAAGGTGTTCAGGCTTTAATTTTAGCACCTTCACGAGAATTAGCTCTACAGATAGAAAATGTGTTCCGCGATATGGGTACAGGTATTAAAGTAAGTTGCTTTTACGGTGGACACCCTTTTCCTGTGGAAAGGAAGAGTTTGAAACATCCACCATCGGTTATTATTGGAACTCCTGGTAGAATTGCCGATCATATTGATAGAGATACTTTTTCTACAGAAAACATTACTACAATAGTTTTAGATGAATTTGATAAAGCTCTAGAATTCGGATTTCACGATGACATGAAATTCATTATTCACGAGCTACCAAACATAAATAAACGTGTACTTACATCGGCCACAAAAACTGATGAAATTCCAGAATTTACGGGTATTAAAGAACATGCTGAATTAAACTACCTTCCACAAGGTAAACAAGTAAAAGGTTTATCTATAAAGAAAGTTATTTCTGAAGAAAAAGATAAACTACCAACTTTGTTAGATCTACTTTGTGATCTTGGTAACGAATCTACACTTGTATTTTGTAACCACCGCGAGGCTGTAGAACGCACAAATAGTTACTTGAATAAAAATAAAATCACTTCTACATTTTTCCACGGAGGAATGGAGCAACAAGACAGAGAGCGTACTCTTACAAAATTCCGAAATGGTAGTTCTAAAATTTTGGTCACTTCCGATTTGGCTTCACGTGGTTTAGATATTCCAGAAATCAAACATATTATTCACTATCACTTACCTTCTAAAGAAGATGCCTTCACACACCGTAATGGTAGAACTGCCAGAATGAAAGCAGAAGGATCGGCATACGTGATTCTTTCTAAAGATGAGAATCAGCCAGATTATATTTCTAATTCTATTGACACATACTACATCTCCAAAAATATTGAATTACCTAAAGCTCCTGAATGGGAAACTCTGTTTATAGGAAAAGGTAAAAAAGATAAAGTAAATAAGATTGATATTGTTGGTTTTCTATCTAAAAAAGGACAACTAGAAAAAGGAGATATAGGATTAATTGATGTCAAAGATTTCTTCTCTTATGTTGCAATTAACAGAGAAAAAACTCAAGCAACTTTAAAGCTAGTTGCTAATGAGAAAATCAAAAATAAGAAAGCTAAAATTGAGGTTGCTAAGTAATGTGTGGAGCGATAAATGGGTATAGGTTACAAGGTTAAAAAAAGCAGTTCATATTCTATTTTTGGTTCTACTGTTAATTTAATGGATTTTCTAATTTAGAAAAAGCGTCATATTGAACGAAATTCCCTTAATGCAATTAAGGGAGTGTAGCTGAAATATCTATAGCAACAGTGATAACATAATGTGAGCTATTTTGTAATAGACCTTTCGGCTTCGCTTTGGCTCTAGTTCGGCTACGCTCACCAACCACGCTCAAGGTGACTATTGTTCCACTAAATTCGTGGTACTAATAAATTAATAGAACAACTTAATTCCAATATTGATTATCAATTTTTCTGCGATATAAATTTAGGTTTTAATCGTCTTACTAATCATAAAATAGTAAGTCAAATACGGTGTGAGTTAGCTGAGAATTTAAATATAGCGGAACAAGAGCTATTACTCTCACATCATTGGTCTGCATACATTAAATAAGGATAAAATAACTATGGATGCTACAGCTTATGAAAGCGAAGTCAGGTATCCAACAGATCAGAAGTTATTATGGGAATCGGTTGATTGGAGTTATAGTCAAATGCGCAAAATTTGTAATAATCTTAATATAAAAATACCAAGGACAAAATATTTGAAGTGGAAAAGAAGGAATTTGGATTATAGCAAAATGCGTAGAAAGACTAAAAGCAAAAGAAAATCCTTAACAAGAGCCTTACTTCACTTACTAAACAAAATCAATACTGAGCTAGATAAAATAGAGCTTCAATATAGCTTTGAAATGCCCGAACTCTATGATGTAAGACGAGAAACTATATCTAAAATCTATGAACAACAGAAACACCTTTTTACAACCGGAGAATATCCAAAGAACAGAATAGTAAGTATCTCCAAAAATTATCTTCGTCCGATAGTAAGAGGAAATAAAAAAAGTAGAATTTGGTGCAAAAGTAAACAAACTTCAAATAGATGGAATAAACTTTATCCAGCGTATAAGTTTTGATGCATTTAATGAAGGTATAGAACTTGAAAACACAGTTTATAAGGCTCAACAGTTGACTAAAATCAAAGTGAAGACTTTAGGGGCAGATGCTATATATGCAAATAATAACAATCGGAATTTTGTCAGTAAGGAAAAGATAAATACAGATTTTAGACCAAAAGGTAAAAGGCCAAAAGATTATAAAGAACAGCAAAAAAATAGAGCAATAATCTCAAAGGAAAGAGCAACAAGACTAGAAGGGAATTTTGGAAAAGACAAGGAACATTATCATTTAAAGAAGATAAAAGCAAAAACGCCACAGACCGAAAAATTATGGATTTTCTTTGGAATACATGTTGCTAATGCTTTAGAGATAGGTCGGAGAATTACAGAAAGTCATTTACAAAAAATAGCATAAAAAAATAATAAATATTATTATCATAGGACAGCTATGTCTTGACGGTAAAAAATATGCGTTCTGAATCCGGTTTTTAACAAAGTGAATAATAAAATATCCCAAAACTAAAAAACAGCCTTGGGATACTATGTATTTGAGTATAGAAATGGCTTACTCCTGAAAGTGCCTATATAATTGATGCAGAAAAAGATGCTGAGCTAATTACAGGATTCAATAGTGATATTGATAAGGAAATATACCTTGACAAACTCAATAATAATAAAACACAAGATATTCTTAATTCAGAAAAAGCAAAAGCTGGCGATGTGTTTTTTATTCCAAAATAGCTCACATTATATTATCACTATATCTATAGATATTTCTACCTGCTTCTACAGCTTGCCTCGATCATCGGAGCGGATCAAGGCGGACTCCATTTTCTTTTATTGCACAAAGTAAATTACGCTCAAGATGTCGGATATTCTAAATTAGAAAATTAATATAAACGAGAGTATAAATATTAAAACTGCATTACTACATCACCGTTTTACTGCATTACAGCATCACTGCATTACTATATCTCTAATTACTGATTACCCAAAATAATAGGCAATCCTCCTTCTCCTCCTCCAATAATAATAACTTTTGAGTTTGGAGATTCTGACAATTTAATTGTTGCCTCAATACCTTTATCTTGAAGGATCTTATCAGTAAGCGATGAGTTTAATATATCATTCGCTTTAGCTTTACCTTCAGCATCAATCCTAATCTTCTGAGCTTCTTGAGTAGCTTTCTGTAAACGGAATTTGTACTCCAATGCTTCCTGCTCTTGCTTTAGCTTAGATTCAATAGCATTTTTTATTGTTGGAGGTAAAATTATATCTCTTACAAGGATTTCGTTTACCGTTACATACTGCTCTTTAAGTATTTCTTTAGTCTCGTGGAAAATTTCATCTTGAATAACATCTCTTTTAGAAGAATAAATTTGCTCTGGCTCATAACGACCAATTACACTACGAGTAGCCGAACGCAAAGCTGGTCGTACCACCCTATTCAAATACCCTTGACCAATTTTACGGTGTAAATTTCCAAGATTTACTTGCTCTGGCATAAACCAAGCCGATAGCTCTACAGAGATATCTAATCCATTCGATGAAAGAACCTTCATTTTTTCACCTGCTTCTTGTTGTCTAACTTCGTAAACAAACATCTTGTTCCAAGGTGCTAAAAAATGGAATCCCTCTGAGTAAGTATTCTCTACATCAACACCTGATCCGAAAGTACGGAATAAAACTCCTGCCTCACCCGAGCCAATAGTCACGGTCATTCGCGACCAAAAAAGTATCAATACTAGCAATCCTGCCCCTATTAACACTATCATAAACGAAAACTTGTTACCTAGGTTTAATTGTGGCCCCTGGTTTTCTTGTTGTCCAAAATTTGCACTCATATTTTTGTTTTTTATTTAATTATAATTCAATGTTCAATGTTCAATGTTCAATTTGCAATGTTCAATGTTCAATTTGCAATGTTCAATTTGCAATGTTCAATTAGCAATGTTTAATTTACAATGTTCAATGTTCAATTAGCAATGTTTAATTTGCAATGTTCAATTAGCAATGTTTAATTTACAATGTTCAATGTTCAATTTGCAATGTTCAATTAGCAATGCTCATTGTAGACTAAAAAATTGTTAACTGCTAATTGATAACTGTAAATTGTTAACTGTAAATTGTATTTGCTAATATAATCCATTTCTCTTTCTAAGTAACCATTCTACACCTAAAATTATTGGTAATAAAAACAAAATCCACCACTGCTCTACAATATTTTTATATTGAGTTTTTAAAATAGATGTTCTACTAGCTTTCAATATTAAACTATCAATTAAATCTGAATAATTTTCTAAGTTATAAAGTCTTGTTTCTTTACTTGATACAATACTATTTAAAAAATTAATATTCTTATAATTCCCCAAAAGCTCCATGTTTATATCTTTAACAATAAAAGTAATTGTTTCTATCTTTTTACCATTTACACTAATTTTACTTGTGTAAGTTTTAGATTCAAGATTTCCGATATTAAGTGAATAGCTACCTTTTTCTTCAATAAAATCAAATATTTGTTTACGCCCATTAATTTCTATCTCTGCCTTTGCCTTTGCATTAACATTAACAGGTTTCATTTTAGAATACTCGTTTACAAGTTTTATAACAACATTTTCTGATGAAGAGTAAACATCCTTAAAAACCACGTTATATTTATCTGAATATTTAAGTAGTTCTATCTCTTTAAGTAATGAATGGAAAAATAGGTTTAAATTGTTATCTCCTCGTTTTGCTTCTTTCAAATTTAATTTCCACAGATTATTTATATCTAAAAATATTCTTTTTGATTTTGAATCAACAAAAAATGATTTTAAAAACTTTTTATCTAAAGTTGACTCTACTCTCTCCTGATTATTATCTAATTCTTTGAAAGATGAGTTGATTAAAACTACGGGCAGATTTAGATTTTTATTATACGAATCGTTAAAGTCAACAATGAAATCAAATTTTGAAATTTCTTTTTTACTGAAAGCATTTTTGGTAACAATAACTTTGTAATTTTTTTGCGAAAATTTCCTTTTTAGCAACGAAACATCAGGATTTAACTGACTGTATTTTATTAGTATAACGCCTTTATTTTTTACAAAATTAACCGTTATAAGCTTTTCATCAACTAGAGACTTATCTTGTTTAGAAAATAATTTCACTTTAAAAACATGTGTTCCATCAGAAAATGACTTTAATAAAATTGAATGTCTCTTCTTCTGTTTAGCATTAATGTTTGGCAGTATTAACACCCTTTCTGTTAATACATTTTTTTCTTTTTCTGATACTTCTAATTGTACTTCACCAGAAAAGTTTGAAGACTCAATAAATATCTCTAGCGGAAAACTATTTCCTACAACAACCTCTTTGTTGTAGTTAATTGCAAGAATTGAAATTCTAGGAATACTAATAGTATCCCCAACTCCAATTACATCTAAACTATAACTACTATTCTTAGTAAATACAGAAGAACTTCCCTTGTTAATATTTCCATCACTCACCAAAATAACTCTATCTCCTTGGGTGAGTAAAAAATCTAGACTTTTCTCTAATTCATTAAAATTTGTTCTAGAATTATTAAATTTTAGAGTATCTATTTCCGAAACACTTTCTCCAAAACCAATATTTTTAATTTGATATTTAGTTGATAGATCCGAATTATTAACATCCTTAAACACTGATTCTAATTCCTCAAAACTAGTATTCAATAACATAGAAGAAGATTGATCGAAGGCTAAAACTAATTTTGGTTTAACTGTAGTTTTTACTTGTGTTGGCAGCATTAATGTACCTATTGCAATAAAAACTATCAGTAGAGATAGAAAACGCAAAAACGCCATGAAAATAAATTTCCACGACGTTTTTATATTTTTTTTATACATAAAAAACGACAGTAAACCCGATATCAAAAACGATAGAAATATATACCAAATTGGATAATCGTATGTCATTTATTTACTGTTTTTCGTTTAGTTGTATTTTGTTTAGCTGATTTCTATTTACTTTTCACTTTTCACTTTAAACTTTTCACTTTTCACTTTTTTGTTTATGCCCCCAATTGTAGTGTTAGCCCGGAAATGGGAATACTAATGAACAACACGCTAGACTGGCTTTTGCTTTTGGGCAAAAGACCCGACTAGTGTGTTTGTGAATTGTATTGCCATTGAGGACTACAAATGGAAAGTGGGAATTGGCACATAATATCAATTATCAATGTGCAATTATCAATGTGCAATTATCAATGTGCAATTATCAGTTTTCAGTTATCAATGTGCAATTAACAGTTTTCAATTATCAGTTATCAATTGACTAAGTAAGCATTCCACCATCAACGTTAATTACTTGCCCAGTGATGTAAGTTGACATATCAGAAGCTAAGAATACTGTAAGATTTGCAACATCTTCGGCAGTACCTCCTCTTTTTAAAGGAATAGCATTTCGCCATTCTTTAACCATTTTCTCATCAAGGGCATCGGTCATTTCAGTTTCTATAAAGCCTGGAGCAATAGCGTTTGAGCGAATATTACGAGAGCCTAGTTCAAGTGCAATAGATTTTGTAAATCCAATGATACCAGCTTTTGAAGCAGAGTAGTTTGCCTGACCAGCATTTCCTTTAACTCCAACAACAGAACTCATGTTTATTATAGAGCCACTGCGTTGTTTAAGCATTGTACGCTGACAAGCTTTTGTAAGATTGAAAACAGATTTCAAATTGATTCTAATAACTTCATCCCACTGCTCTTCGCTCATACGCATTAAAAGATTATCGCGTGTAACTCCTGCATTATTAACCAATATATCTATTCTTCCGAATTCTGCAACAACATCTTTTGCCAATTGATCGGCAGAAGCAAAGTCAGATGCATCAGAACGAAAACCTTTAATCTTTGTTCCGTATTGTTCTAATTCCTTCTCCAAAGCTTCTCCTTTTTCTACAGACGAAAGGTAAGTGAAAGCAATATCTGCTCCATTTTTTGCAAAAACTTCTGCTATCTCTCTACCAATACCTCTTGAAGCACCTGTTATAATTGCTGTTTTCCCTTTTAATAATTGCATAATAATTTATTTAATACTTGTTTGTTTCTAATTCAAGTTTGTAAATATATTAAAAGTGAAAAAAGTTAGAAGTATTTATTTGTGTTTTTTGTAAAAGAGTAATTCAGTAATACAGTAATACGGTAATACAGTAATACAGTAATACAGTGATGCAGTGATGCAGTGATGCAGTGATGCAGTGATGCAGTGATGCAGTGATACAGATCTACGAGTATCGCAGGCATTGTAATGTCTAATATCTTATAAAAAATTGAAATGTAGGTTTTGATTTAATCCGACTCTCGTAGGTCTGTGGCACTACGAGGTCTAACATTATTCAAATATTTTATCTGCGTTAATCTGCAAAATCTGCGGGCTATTAACTAAATTTGCCCTTCAACATTCAGAATACACAACATGGATAATCACATAATTTCACTTATGTCTAAATCTCTAAACATTAGAGATAAACAAGTAAAAAACACCATAGAACTTTTTGATGGAGGAGCTACCATCCCTTTTGTGGCACGATACCGAAAAGAAAGAACAAATAATTTAGATGAAGTTGCACTAGCCGATATTCAGAAATTAAATCAGTATTACATAGATTTAGAAAAAAGGAAGAAATACATTATTGATAAAATTGATTCCGAAGAAAAACTAACTTCCGAATTGAAATCTAAAATTGAAAATACTTTTGATTCTACAGTTCTAGAAGATATTTACCTTCCTTTTAAATCTAAAAGAAAAACTAAAGCTGTTGTGGCTCGTGATAATGGACTTGAGCCTCTAGCTAAAATAATTATGTCGCAAAAAAGCTACGACTTAAATAGTAGTGCTATAAAATTTGTAATTAAAAATATAAATAATACTGATGAGGCTCTAGAAGGTGCAAGACATATAATTGCCGAGTGGATAAACGAAAATATTGGAGTTAGGGAATTACTTAGGAGTGATTTTGAGAAATCAAGCAAGCTAAAATCAAAGGTAGTAAAAAGCAAAATTGAGGAGGCTGATAAATATTCTGATTATTTTGATTATGAGCAAACAATATCTAGAATTCCATCTCATAGATTTTTGGCAATTACTAGAGCTGTAAATCTTGGTTTACTGAAAATGTCTGTTGCTGTTGACGAAGAATATATCCTAAATAAAATTTACAGAAAATTTATTAGAGGCAATAGCGAATCTGCAGAACAGATAGAATTAGCGATTAACGATGCTTACAAAAGATTGCTGAAACCATCGATAGAAAACGAGCTTTTAAACAAAATTAAAGAGAAATCGGATGTTGACGCAATTAAGGTTTTTGAGAAAAATCTTTCTCAACTTCTACTTGCTTCACCTCTTGGACAGAAAAACATATTGGCAATTGATCCTGGTTTCAAATCGGGATGTAAGGTAGTTTGCATCAATAAAAATGGCGATTTACAGCACAACGAAAACATTTACCCTCACCCTCCACAAAAACAGCATAAGCTAGCATCGAGTAAGATTTTTAACCTTACAAAAGCATATAAAATAGAAGCTATTGCCATTGGTAACGGAACGGCTGGTAGAGAAACTGAGAGGTTTGTAAAAGGGCTAAAACTAAAACTTCCAATATTCTTGATTTCAGAAGATGGAGCATCTGTTTACTCGGCATCAAAAATAGCACGTGAAGAATTTGGCAACTACGATGTTACCGTTAGGGGAGCCGTTTCTATAGGACGTAGATTGATGGATCCTTTGGCTGAGTTGGTAAAGATTGATGCTAAATCTATTGGAGTTGGACAATATCAGCACGAGGTAAATCAGACTAAATTACAGGAATCACTAGACAATGCAACTCTATCTGCAGTAAATAAAGTTGGCGTAAATTTGAACACAGCAGGAAAACATTTATTAGCTTACGTATCGGGCTTAGGTCCTGCACTAGCCCAAAATATTGTTGACTACCGTAGCGAAAATGGTTCTTTTGGTACTAGAAAAGAATTGCTAAAAGTAGCACGATTAGGAAATAAAGCATTTGAACAAAGTGCGGGTTTCTTGAGAATTAAAAATGCTAAAAATCCCCTCGACAACAGCGGTATTCATCCCGAGAGTTACGAATTGGTAAACAAAATTGCAAAATCAAAAAAAATAAAAATATCAGATTTAATTGGAAATACAGAATTGATTAATTCTATAAATTTCTCTGAATATTCTACAAACGAGATTGGTGATTTGACTCTAACCGACATCAAAAATGAACTTTTAAAACCAGGTTTAGACCCTCGAAGCATTTTAGCAGAAATTAGTTTCGACGATAATATTAGAACAATAAACGACCTTAACGAAGGAATGGAACTTACAGGTAAGGTAGTAAATATTACCAATTTCGGAGCATTTGTTGATTTGGGAATTAAAGAATCGGGGTTGATACATCTATCAAATATGGCTGATAGGTACATTAACAATCCTAACGAAATTGTTAGTTTGCAACAAGCTGTAGATGTTAGAATTATTTCTTTGGAAGTTGATAAAAAGAGAATTGGCTTAAAATTAATTTGATGATTTTAATATATGTTAGCATTAAAACGTGAATATTTATAAAAATAAAAGTCCGAAGCAATAAGTAAACCTTAATTACTTCGGACTTTTTTTTTGCAATCAGCTTTTATCTTCAGTCTTAGAATTTTTACCTTTAAACTTAATCTATAACTCCCAGCCAAGACCTGTATTCATAACATAATCATATTCCGATCCTTCTACTGCTGGTTGGTTATCATAATTAACTGTTGTTCCAGCTTTTATGTACAAATCATATGGCAAATCATATTTTGCTTCAAACTTAAAATCTGTACGAATACGACCATCTTCTGTAAAACTCGGAAAAACAACAATATTTGTCATCAAATTCAAATCTCCAATATCAAATAAGTTTAACTCTGATCCTATATATCCCTCTCCACTTGTTCGTGGGTTGGGATCAACAGGATCAACATCGGTAGCAAAATACTTTTCATTAGTATACGCTGCTCCACCTTCAATCTTCAAATACAAATGGTTTGTTCTTAAGATAAAAAAACCAAGACCGACTTTATAAGTAGATCTTAAATCTAACTGCATTTCATCATTTTCTAAGAATGTAGCAGATGTAGCCAAATATAAGTTCTTTGGAAGATACCAGTTAAAACCAGCATTAGCATCAAGCCTGTGAACTCTAGCCACACTATCCTGCTCACTATTTACAATATTTAATCCAGCATCTGCACCCCATTTATCGGCTAAATACCCCAGAGTACTACCTATGTTCAATTGCGAAAGGTTATTAGCTTTTGCTATATTAAAACCAACATCAATAGTAGCATTTAATCTACTTAAAAATGATTCGTTAAAAGACTTCAAGTATACTATCTGGCTATACTTAACAGTCTTATCTCCTCTATAAGTATGCAAAATTATCATATCAGGATTAGTAGGGTGCGACTCTAAAGTTGCATTAATTCTATCTCCAATACTATCACTTTCTGCCATGAAACTTTTCATGCCTTCAATACTTTCCTTGCTAAGAGATACTATATATTTCGAACCTGTTTTTATATAGCTAAGTTTATCCCATTCTACCTTAAAATCAGAATCACTATAGTCCGTTTCAATGGTAAGAACTCCTCTATCCATTGACTTAATCTCTCCATTTAACTCATTCCCATTTTTTAATTTTATCACATCCTGTGCGTTAACAGAAATTCCTGTAATAATAAGTAGTAATAGTGATATCCTTTTCATAGTTCTAAAATTATATTTGGTGAAATATATTAATTAAAAGTACAAACAAATCTATAATATTAATAATTAAATTAATATTTATGCGCCTTGTCTGTCTATACACTTATAATTTTACATGTATAAACTGTTCGCAATTACTTACTGGTGGTCTCTATCAAAAACTAGAGCCACCATTAAGCTTTGCTCACTAGTTTCTACAAACAAAAGCTATCGTTGCTATACAGGGCGAAATAAATCTAAAACTATAAATTCAGAAGTAATTCAAACAACTTACACCCTAATTATGTCATCAAATATCAGTAGTACAAATAACTATACCAAATTACGTCAGTAAAAAACATGTTATATAAATTTTCCTTATCAAAAGATAATCAAAGAGTATAAAGTTTTGTAAATTCGTAACTCGATAAAAGGCATATTTGCAGTGTTAAAAAGAACAAAATATTAAATTATATAAATAAAAATAAATTATCATGGGTGTATTAGTTGGAAGAAAAGCTCCACAATTCAAAGCAGCAGCAGTTCTTAATGGAACTGAAATAGTTGAAGATTTTTCATTAGATCAGTATTTAGGCAAAAAACATGTTGTATTATTCTTTTACCCAAAAGATTTTACCTTTGTTTGTCCATCTGAACTACATGCTTTCCAAGAAGCAACAGCAGAGTTTGAAAGCAGAAATGTTGCTGTTGTTGCAGTTTCTACCGATACAGAACAATCTCACTGGGGATGGTTACAAATGGAGAAAAATGATGGTGGTATAAAAGGAGTAAAATATCCTGTTGTAGCTGATACAAACAAGACCATCTCTAAAAACTATGATGTACTTACTGGTGATTATTTCTACAACGACAACGATGAGTTGGAGGCTACTGGAGAATTAATAGCTTACCGTGGATTATTCTTAATAGATAAAGAAGGTACAGTACGTCACCAATTAGTTAACGATTTACCACTAGGAAGAAACGTTGACGAAGCTTTACGTATGGTTGATGCTTTACAATTCTTCGAAGAAAATGGAGAAGTTTGTCCTGCTAACTGGAGTAAAGGTAAAGAAGGTATGGTTGCAACTCACGAAGGTGTTGCTAAGTTTTTAGCTTCTCACTAAACCTGGCTAATAGCTAACAAAATTAAAAAATAACGGTGCGTATTGCATCACAACAAAAAATAATAAAATGGCAAAAATAACATTAAAAGGAGGAGAATTTAACACATGTGGTACTCTTCCAACAGTAGGATCAAAAGGAGCTGACTTTAACTTGGTAGCTGCAGATTTATCAGAAAAAACTTTAGGTGATTACAAAGGAAAGAAGGTAGTAATGAACATTTTTCCTAGTTTAGATACTGGCACTTGTGCTGCATCTGTACGTCACTTCAACAAAGCTGCAGGAGATTTAGAAAACACTGTTGTACTTTGTATTTCTAAAGATTTACCTTTTGCTCAAGCACGTTTTTGTGGAGCTGAAGGATTAGAAAGTGTAATTACCCTTTCTGACTTCCGTTCAAACTTTGGAGAGACTTACGGTTTACAAATCGTTGATGGTCCTCTAGCAGGTCTTGAGTCTAGAGCTATCGTTATTCTTGACGAAACAGGAAATGTAACTTACACTCAACAAGTTCCTGAGATTGTTGACGAACCAAACTACGATGAGGCACTTGCTGCACTGTAATTTTTAGTTTAGTATAAAAAACACAAAAGCTCTACGATAACTCGTAGAGCTTTTTTTGTTCTTTATTCAATAAAATAGTAATTAGTAAAACTGTAATCAGTAATGTTGTTATAAAGTATTCTGTTAAACAAATAACCGAATAAACAGTTAAACAACTCAACAGTTAAACAATTAAACAACTCAACGATTAAACAGTTAAACTACACTTTATCGTAAATTTTATCAAACAAATCTTTGTACATCTGTTTAATTACTTTACGTTTTAGTTTCATTGTTGGAGTAAGTTGTCCATCGGTAATAGACCAAACATCTGGTACTATTTCAAATTTCTTAATCATTTCCCACTTACCGAAATTTTTGTTCTGCTCATCTATTTCTTGTTGAATTCTACTAATAACTTGAGGGTTTTCAATTACCATTTCATCATTTGTACATTCTATTTTCTTACGTTTACACCATTCTCTAACAAAAACAAAATCAAGTTGAATTAATGCTGCTGGCATTCTTTTTCCTTCACCAATAACCATTATTTGCTCTATAAACCTCGATTCTTTAAATGCATTTTCTAAAACTGCAGGCGCAATGTATTTTCCGCCCGATGTTTTAAACATTTCTTTTTTCCTATCAGTAATTTTAAGGAAACCATCGTCGTCAATTTCTCCAATATCTCCAGTATGGAAGTAGCCTTCAGCATTCATTACTTCTTTAGTTTTTTCTTCATCTTTATAATACCCCAACATAACATTAGGTCCTTTTATAAGAATCTCTCCATCTTCGGCTATTTTAACATCTACACCATCAATAGCTCTACCAACAGTTCCTACTTTCCATCCTTTATTCTCCCATTGATTAACATTAGTTACAGGCGAAGTTTCACTCAAGCCATATCCTTCTGCAACCAACATTCCAGCTGCTGTAAATACTTTTTGTAATCTGTGCTGAAGAGGTGCGCTACCTGTAATAATTAATCCTAATTCACCTCCTAAAGCTTCTTTCCATTTAGAAAAAATAAGTTTCCTAGCTATTGCTAATTTAAAATCATATAATACTCCTTTTACTCCATAAGGCTCATATTCCATACCTAAATCTACTGCCCAAAAGAACAAACTTTTCTTTATTCCTGTTAAATCAGCACCTTTAGAATAAATTTTATCAAATACCTTTTCTAGCAATCTAGGTACTGCTACCATCATTTGAGGTTTAACCTCCATAAGATTTTTAGATATTAAATCTATTGATTCTGCAAAATAAATAGACACTCCAATATACTGATACATATAAAGTATCATTCGTTCAAAAACATGGCACACAGGCAGAAAACTCAGAGCTTTTTGTCCGTGTACAGATGCAGGTAAAAATTTACTGGAAGAGATTGCATTAGACAATAAGTTGTTATGACTTAGCATTACACCCTTTGGACGTCCTGTAGTTCCAGATGTATAGATAATTGTAACTAAATCATTTGTACCTATATTAGACTTAATATTTTCAACCTCTTGCTGATTACTCTCATCAGAACCGAGCCTTAATAGCGATTTCCAATTTACAGCCTCAGGTATAAGATTGAAAGAAAACACTTCTTTAAGAGTAGGCACATCTTCTCGTATTGCCTTAACTTTTAAGTAAATTTCCTCACAAGAAACAAAGCAATATTTAATCTCTGAATGATTAAAAATATACCTGTAATCATCTTGGCTAATGGTTGGATAAACAGGAACTCCTATTGCCCCTACTTGCATTATTCCAATATCCATCATATTCCACTCATGACGGTTATTGGAAATCAAAGCAATTTTATCTCCAGGCTTTACACCTAGCCTGAGCAAGCCTCGACTTACTATATTTATATGGTCAACATATTGTTGAGTAGAGAAGGTATCCCAAGTACCATGCATATAACTTTTAGATGCTAAGGCTACTTCTTGAGGGTTATTCTCTAACTGGTAATAAGGAAGGTCAAAAAGACGTGTTAATGAAACTGACATAGATTTTTGATTATTAGTTTGTTCCAATTTAAAAATAAAAATTCAATTATCATATTCATAAACATTTATATATTTAGATATGTAATTCACAGCATAAACTATCACAATCAACTACAATCAGCAAGTATTTAATACATTTTATCACATAATAGCAGTTATTAAATTACGATATTTTAGATTTTACAGTGTTAAAATTACTATGCATGAATAGTGATTTATATCAGTTTTACATAATTTCATATTATTTCATGGAATATATGCCAACATTATCTTATAAAGTGTACACCTAAAATATTTTATTTATACTCATTAATAAAAAAATTAATCATTCTTAAAAAATGAATGAAAACTAAAAGACACACTTAACAAAAATGTATATTAGCATATTATTTAATCTGTCTTTAATTTTATATTTTGGTCAGATATTGTCTATCTAACGATAGGCAGGTTTGCATGAGATTCTAATCATTCCTTTGTTTAAGAATAGATTGACTTATGTTAGTTTCATTACATATTATTATTAAAAAGTACATGGCAGATTTACAGAAAACATCACGTCAATTTCAGGCAATACTAGATAAATGCTCAAACTTATTCGAAAAGAAATTAAAAGACTACGGTCCTGCTTGGCGAATCTTAAGATTGCCATCTTTAACCGACCAAATTTTTATTAAAGCAAACCGTACTCGTAGCATACAAAACAATGCAATTCAGAAAATTGACGAATCGGAAGAAGGAGAATTTATTGCAATTGTTAATTACTCAGCCATAGCCCTAATTCAAATAAATGAAGGTGTTGCAGACCAGATAGATATGGATGTAAAAAAAGCATTCGAACTTTACAAAGAAGGACTTCAGACTGGAAAAAGACTAATGGAAGATAAAAACCACGATTATGGTGAAGCTTGGCGCGATATGCGTGTAAGTTCACTTACTGATCTTATTCTTCAAAAAATATTACGTGTAAAACAAATTGAAGACAATATGGGAATAACGCAAGTATCGGAAGGAATTGATGCTAACTATCTCGACATGCTAAACTATGCAGTTTTCGCTTTAATACACATGGAAGAAGATAGAAACTCTGATTTTTAAAAATTATGGGGGTGCCTAGAGTTAAAAAGTACTTAAAAGTTAATCCGACTCTTACTAAAAGCACCCATTAACTTTATAACTCTAAGTACTCTTAACTATTTAACTAAAAAGATATGACTAAGGCACTACAATATACACTTGGTACCATCCTTATAATTTCGGGAATGATTAAGCTTAACGATCCTTTGGGATTTGCTTATAAGCTAGAAGAATACTATTCTGCTGATGTTTTGGATATTCCGTTTATGATAAGATTTGCTTTTGCAAATGGCTTCATAGTTTCTTTAGCCGAAGTAGTTTTAGGTATGGCAATTATTGTTGGTTGGAAAATTAGAGAAACTTTAATATTATCTATATTAATGTTTGTTTTCTTCGGATTTCTTACTTTCTATTCGGCATATTTCAATAAGGTAAATGACTGTGGTTGTTTTGGTGATGCCATACATTTTACTCCTTGGCAATCTTTTACAAAAGATATGTTTCTGATGTTGTTAACTGTAATTTTATGGTTGAAACGAGAAGAAATAAAACCAAAGCGTTTTGCTATCATATTTGTTTCTACAATAATAATTGTTGGAAGTTCAGTAGCATTATATGCTGTAACTAATTTGCCAATTATTGATTTTCGTCCTTACAATGTTGGTACAGATATTACCGAAGCGATGAGTATTCCAGAAGGAGCAAAACAAGATATCTACACCGATAAATGGTTTTACAAAGTTAATGACGAAATAAAAGAATACACTACAGAAGAAAAGCCTTGGGATATAAAAGGTGCTGAATTTGTAAATAGAGAAACTGAATTAGTAAGTAGAGGTTACATTCCTCCTATTCACGATTTTGAATTAATTAAAAACAATGAAAATTACACCCAAGAAATTTTAGCAAGAGAACATGTACTTTGCATAGTTTCATTAGACCTTAATTTAGATGATGACGAAATTTCTAAAATAAAAAGAATAATATCTAAACAAAAAGATGTAATAATTATTTCTCCTTCACCTAGTAAAATTGTTTCTGAATTTAGAAAAAAAATAGGTATTGAAGTAGATGTTTACAGTATTGATGACACTACTTGCAAAACAATAATTAGAACTAACCCTGGATTTGTTAGATTGAAAAAAGGAGTTATTGTTGAGAAGTTTGCACTGTAAGAAACTACCCTTAACTGCTTAATGGTAAAATAAACATTAAGGAATTAAGTTTCATTAAGTCTCAAATATAACTTGTTTTTTCTTAATGGCTTAATGGTAAAATAAAAGACCCCAAGCTTAAAAGAAACTCGGGGTTTAACATTCTAATTTAAAAATTAGTTATAGCTAGGTAAACCATAAGTGATAGATTTTCCTTTCGCCATTTCTATTCCGCTGTGTAGCCAATCTAAATAACCTTGTACATCTGTATCATAAACCTTAGGTTCTCCAAAAACTGCACCATCAGAATTTAATATTACATAGTAAGGTTGAGCATTGGTATTGAACATTTTTATTTGAAAATCGCTCCATTTATTACCAATAGTTCTAATCTTCTTACCTGTATTTTCAGAAATATATTGTTCTGATTCTGGCAACATTCTTTTATCATCGACATAAAGAGATATCAAAACCATATCATCACTAAGTACAGTTTTTACACTTGGATCACTCCAAACATTATCTTCCATTTTTCTACAGTTCACACATCCGTATCCTGTAAAATCAAGTAAAACAGGTTTATTTACTTCTTTAGCATATTTCAATCCTTCTTCATAATCATGAAAAGAAATAATATTTTGTGCTCCATAATGTGCATGCTCTGGCAACTCACCTTGAGAAGAACTTCCTCCTGCGCTACCTCCTACTCCAAATGGAGATTCAGCGTAATTTTTTGGAGGCGGAAAACCACTAATTAATTTTGTTGGTGCTCCCCATAAACCAGGAATCATATAAACTGTAAACGAAAGTACTGTTAAACCTAAAATCAATCTTGTAACCGATATATGATCTGTTGGTGAATCGTGTGGCAATTTCAATTTCCCTAATAAATAAAATCCTAAAGCTCCAAAGATCACAATCCAAATTGCTAAGAACAATTCACGTTCTAGCAAGTGTAGTTGTAAAACCATATCAGCAATAGAAAGGAATTTGAAAGCAAAAGCTAATTCTAAGAAACCTAAAACAACTTTTACTGAGTTCAACCATCCTCCAGATTTTGGTAAAGAATTCATCCACCCTGGGAAAGCAGCAAACAATCCGAATGGTAAAGCTAAAGCCATAGAAAAACCAAGCATTCCAACTATCGGCCCGACATAACCTCCGTTTACAGCAGCATCAACAAGTAAAGTCCCTACAATTGGTCCTGTACAAGAAAAAGAAACCAAGGCTAAAGTAAATGCCATAAAGAATATACCTATATATCCTCCTTTATCCGATTGTTTATCGGCAGCATTAAGCCATTTATTTGGCAATACAATTTCGAAAGCACCAAAGAAAGACATTGCAAAAACAACTAGCAACACAAAGAAAGCAAGGTTAAACCAAACATTGGTAGATAGAGCATTTAGGGCATCAGCACCAAACATGGCTGATACTCCTACCCCTAGAATCACATAAATTCCAATTATCGATAACCCGTAAATTATTGCGTTTGAAATACCTTTAGCTTTTGTTTTACTTTGTTTAGTAAAATAACTAACCGTCATAGGAATCATTGGGAATACACAAGGTGTAAGCAATGCAGCAAATCCTCCTAAAAATGCTAAAAAGAATATTGAAATTAAACCCTTATTAGAACTAGATTTTTCTTTTTTATCAACCTTAGATACTTCTGTCTTTGTTTCTTCCTTGGTAGTGTTTTCAGAAGCTACAGCTTTACCCTCACCTACTGTATAAGTGTTTTCTAAATAATCTGGAGGCAAACACTGAGTATCATCACAAGCCATCCATTCAACTTCGGCAACTATATCTAGCTTTCCACCATTCAGTAATTTTATACGTTGAACAAAATCAACATCCTTACCAAAATATTTCAAGACCATATCGAAGTTTTTATCGTACTCCTCGTGAGGTTCGATAGAAGAAACTGGCTTACCTACTAATTCAAAACTAGTGCCTGCTCCTTTTATTGCAAATGTTGTAGAATTTGGACCTCCTTCAGGTAAATCCTGATCATACAAATGCCAACTCTGTTCTACTTTTGCATGGAATACCAAGTCATACTCAGTATCGCTAATTTTTTTTGTGGAAAAATCCCATTCTATTGGGTTAAATACTTGTGCATATGAACTAATGGATAATAAGAGTCCAATTACTAAATTTAATAATACTTTCATTTTATATAATTAATTTGTGTTTTTATATACTATTCAAGTCATACAAAGTCAAGAAACTGTAGAATAGTAGAACAATAGTTTGTGATAAAATTAATTAGTCGCAAATAAAAAGAAATAATTACAAATTACATCTTAATAAAGTATTAAATATCATGCGATAGGTATCGTTCATCATTATTTTAACATTGCTTTTTATCAAAAAAAAACTATTAATCACTATAAAAGTTTGATGCAAAATCTTTATTTGTATTTTTGCTTTCACAAACAAAATTTATGGCCAAAAAGAAAGCTCCCAAAAAAAAGAAAATCTCATTAAAAGATAGATTTTCTTCATATAAAAATTTCCATCTAATTATAGGTATCTCACTGATACTCATATCTATTTCATTACTAATTTCATTTTCATCTTACCTTTGGAATTGGCAATCAGATCAATCGGTGCTTTCTGATTTTTGGAATAAAGACATCAAAGTTAATAACCTCCTTGGGAAAGTTGGTGCAAACTTGGGGCATATTTTCCTTTACAAGTGGTTTGGTATTGCATCTTTTATATTTGTTTATCTAGTAGGAAAAGCTGGATTAATAATTTCTCTAAAATTAGATTCTACAAATTATATAAAAAATCTTTTCAAAAACCTTATTCTTGTTTTGTGGTTATCTATAGCTTTAGGGTTTTTCTTTGATGCATTGCCTATTTTAGGAGGTATTTTCGGATACGAAATAAATGACTTTTCTACTATTTACATTGGAAACATTGGTGTAGCAATAATATTATTTTTCTCATTAGTAGCTTGGCTTGTTGTCCGATTCAATATTACACCTCACACAATTAACGAAAAGCTATTCAATGCTAAAGATTCTTTAGATAGTTGGAAATCAAAAAAAGAAGTTGAAACTCATGATTCTTTTGGAACAGGAATAAACAACAATAGCTTAATTGATGATGATTTTGACATTGTTGTTAATAATAAGGAATCCAAAGTTGAAACTAGTGATGAATTAATTATTGAGACTAAAGAAATAGACGCTTTTGACGAAATTCCGAAATGTCCGATTAAAGAAGATATTGATGTTGAAACTGGCGATTTAGAAATTGAAGCTCCACAAGAAGAAGAAGTTGTTGAAGAAATTAAACACAATGAACTAAGTGATAAAGAGCTTGCAGAGCAACTAGTAGATGAGTTTGGAGAATATGACCCTGGATTAGAATTATCTCATTATCAATATCCAGAGCTTCAGCATTTAGTTGAATACGACAACGAAAACATAAGTATAGATAGAGCGGAACTTGAACTTAATAAAAATAGAATTGTAGAAACCCTAAACAATTACAAAATTGAGATTGCTAAGATTAAAGCAACCATAGGCCCAACAGTTACTCTTTACGAAATTATACCTGCTCCAGGTGTTAGAATTTCTAAAATTAAAAACCTAGAGGATGATATTGCTTTAAGTCTATCAGCTCTAGGTATTCGTATAATTGCTCCAATTCCTGGCAAAGGAACAATTGGTATTGAAGTTCCAAATAAGAAACCCACAATAGTTTCTATGAAATCTGTTTTGGCTTCTAACAACTTCCAAACCTCAGAAATGGATCTTCCTTTGGCTTTAGGGAAAACAATATCTAACACTACTTTTGTTGTTGACCTAGCAAAAATGCCTCACCTACTTGTTGCTGGTGCTACCGGACAAGGTAAGTCTGTTGGACTAAATGCCATCATGACTTCATTGCTTTACAAAAAACATCCATCGGAATTGAAGTTTGTTTTGGTAGATCCTAAAAAAGTAGAGCTTACTTTATTCAACAAGGTAGAAAGACATTATTTAGCTAAACTCCCTGATTCTGATGAGGCAATTATTACTGATACTCACAAAGTAATTAACACCCTTAACTCACTGTGTATAGAGATGGACGATAGGTATGAATTATTGAAAAATGCCTACGTTAGAAATATAAAAGAATACAACACAAAATTCAAACAAAGGAAACTTAATCCTAATGATGGTCATAAATTCTTACCATACATAGTTTTAATTATTGATGAATTTGCCGATTTGATAATGACAGCTGGTAAAGAAGTAGAAACACCTATTGCCCGTCTAGCTCAGCTTGCTCGTGCCATTGGAATTCACTTAGTAGTTGCAACTCAACGACCATCGGTAAATGTGATTACTGGTATTATTAAAGCCAATTTCCCTGCGAGACTTGCATTCAGAGTTTCATCTAAAATTGACTCTCGTACTATACTAGATGCAGGTGGTGCCGATCAACTTATTGGTAAAGGAGATATGCTTTTCACTAGTGGTAACGAAATGGTAAGATTGCAATGTGCCTTTGTTGATACACCTGAAGTAGAAAGTATTACTAACTACATTGGAGATCAAAAAGGATATGCCGAAGCATATATGTTGCCAGAATATGTAGGCGATGAAAACACAGGAACTACTGACATTGATATTAATGATAGAGATGCTAAATTTGAAGAGGCTGCTAGGCTGATAGTAAATGCTCAACAGGGTTCGGCATCATTATTGCAAAGAAAATTAAAATTGGGATACAACCGTGCAGGTAGAATTGTTGATCAATTAGAAGCTGCCGGAATCATAGGCCCTTTCGAGGGTTCTAAAGCAAGACAGGTACTTGTACCAGACGAGGCATCTCTTCAAAATTTATTAAACAACGAATAGTATTATTTCTTAATTTTGGAAATAGTAAATCAAAAATGAAACAACATGAAAAAAATAAGTTTTATAATCGCATTAGTAAGTTTCACTACAACAATATTTGCTCAGGATAAAGGTGCTGAACTTTTAAACAAAGTGAGTGCTAAGACTAACGGCTACAACGATATTGAAATTGCATTCAGTTACAATATGGATAACAATGTAGAAGATATTCATCAATCAAAAAAAGGAAATGCTCTTATTCAAAAAGATAAATTCCAGATAAGTTTAGATGGACTTGTTATTATTTTTGATGGTGCAAAAAGATATACTATACTAGAAGATGAAGTTACTATTTCTAGTGATGACGATGAATCTGGCATAAGTAATCCTACACAAATTCTAAATATGTACAAGGATGGATACGTAATAAAATGGGATATAGAACAAAAAGTCCCTGGTAAAACTATTCAGTATGTTAGGTTGATTCCTATTGATTCCGATTCCGAATATCAATATATTCTTATTGGAAGCGATATTGTTACCAACGATTTGTACAATGTTATTTATACAGATAAACAAGGGACTCAGTTTAAGCTACAAATTAATAGTCTTAAAGGAAATGGAAATTTACCTGATTCACTATTTATGTTTGATAAGAGTAAATATCCAGAACCAGAGTACTTATACACAGATTTAGATGAATAATGTTTAAGTAATAAACATTAGCTTTGCCGATGAATATTATTGATATAGTATACTCAATTTCACATAACAAAATTCAAAAGGAGTTTTAGTTTTTCCACTTGTAATTATAGTAAATGAAAAAATTAAACAGTTACATTCTAAAATCGTATGCATCTCCATTTGTTGCTACGTTTTTTTTAGTATTATTTTTTCTAATAATGCAGTTCTTTTGGCTGTATGTTGATGATTTAATTGGTAAAGGTTTGAGTTTTTGGGTAATAATAAAATTACTCTACTACATTTCTTTCTCTTTAGTTCCAATGGCTCTTCCTCTTGCAATTCTGCTTTCGAGTATAATGACATTTGGTAATTTATCTGAAAACTACGAGTTGGCTGCAATGAAATCAGCTGGTGTATCTCTATATCGAATTATGAGGCCTCTTATAGTTTTGATGATGATAATGGCTGTTCTTACTTTTTATTTTTCGAATTATGCCGTGCCATACGCAAATTTTAAAAGTAAAAATTTACTGTACAACATCACAAAACAAAAACCTTCTCTTAATCTTAAAGAAGGAATTTTCAATACAAGTATTCCTGGTTTTAGTATTAGAATAAAGGAAAAAAATGGAGAAGATGATCAATTTATAAAAGATGTAATTATCTACGACCACAATTCGGGCAAAGGAAATAGCAAAAGTATTACAGCCAAAAAAGGGGAAATGGATTTAGCAGGCGGTGGTAAATATCTTAAACTTACCCTTTTTGATGGATACATGTTTGAAGAAGCTTCAAATATGAAAAAGAAAAAAGATAAGAAACGTCAACCTTTCACCAAAACACAGTTTAGTAAAGACATAGTTTATATTGATTTATCGTCATTCAACATGGATAATATTAATGATGAGAATTTCTCAAACAACTATGCCATGATGAATATAAACCAGTTGGATGTAGCGATAGATTCTTTACAGATAAAGTACAACGAAACAAAAACTAATTACGACAAAAAAGTAAGGTCTAAGCTTAGATTTAGTGCATTAGAAATTGACTCTACTAACGAAGAAATAGCAAAAACTAATTTTGCAAAAAACATTAAATTACTTGAAATAGATACTTTAACTGAAGATGAAAAATTACTTTCTACAAATATAATTTTATCTCATTTCAACGATAATAAACGTAAGAAAGAAGACGTAATAAGCGCATCTATAAATCAAGCAAGAAAGATGTCGGATTACCTAGGAGAGGTTAAAAAAACACAGAATTACAGAAGAGAAAATATTGCAAAACACATAATGGAAATACATAGAAAATACGCTTTTTCTTATGTGTGTATAGTTATGTTTTTCATTGGAGCACCACTTGGGGCTATTATCCGTAAAGGTGGATTAGGAATGCCTGTGGTTGTAGCAATTGTAATATTTATTTTCTACCACGTAATGTCTTTATCTGCCGAAAAACTAGGTAGGGCTGGTGAGTTATCCCCTTTCTGGTCTAGGTGGGGGCCGGCATTTATACTTACTCCTTTTGGCCTTTTACTTACTAGAAAAGCAACAACCGATTCTGCAATTTTCAATTCTGAACTCTACTTTAAACCGCTTTACAAATTCCTTGGCTTATTGAAAAGGAAGAAAGAGGAAAAGAAAAAAGCAAAAGAGAATAATGAAAGCAACCAACAATAATAAGTTTTGATAACTATGTCAACAGAACAAAATAAAAAAAGGAAGCTCAATACAATCGCTGAGGCTATAGAAGATATAAAAGCTGGAAAAGTTATAATTGTAGTTGATGATGAGGACAGAGAAAATGAAGGAGATTTTGTAGCCGCAGCTGAAAATATTTCTCCAGAAATAATAAATTTTATGGCTACTCATGGTCGTGGACTTATCTGTATGCCATTAACAGAACAAAGAGCGACTGAGCTTGATCTAAACATGATGGTTGGAAATAATACCGATCCTAAAGAAACGGCTTTTACTGTTTCTGTTGATCTCCTTGGACATGGTGTTACAACAGGTATTTCTGCTGGAGACAGAGCTTTAACTGTACAAGCAATGGTTGATGAAAAGACAAAACCATCAGATCTAAGCCGTCCAGGGCATATATTTCCTTTAAAAGCTAAAAGTGGTGGTGTATTACGTAGAACAGGTCATACCGAAGCAGCTATAGATTTTGCACGTTTGGCTGGTCTAAAACCCGCTGGTGTTATTTGCGAAATAATGAATGAAGATGGTTCTATGGCAAGAGTACCTCAACTACTGGATGTAGCCGAAAAATTTGATCTTAAAATGGTTTCTATCGAAGATTTAGTCGCTTACCGTATGCGCCACGATTCGTTGATAGAGAAAGTTGAAGAGTACGATTTAAAAACTCTTTTAGGTGATTTCCACCTTAGAGCTTACCGCCAAACAAACAATGGACAGGTACACATTGCACTTACAAAAGGTACTTGGGAATTAGGAGATACGGTAACTGTTAGAGTTAACCCTAGCTCAATCAACAACGATTTACTTGGTTACCTTACCAACGATTGTGAATCGCAACTAAATAAGGTTCTTAATCTTATAAATTCTGAGGAAAAATCAGCTATTGTTTTTGTTAATCAAGACAATAAACCTAATAACTTACTCTCTAGAATTTCTGAACTTAAGAGTATTCAGGGAAATGGAGAAATGGGTGCTCCAAGTTTAAAATTCGATGATAAAGATTATGGAATTGGTGCCCAAATTTTACACGATTTAGATATAAATAAAATTAAACTTATTTCTAATAATATTCCTCTAAAACGTGTTGGTATGATTGGGTACGGATTGGAAATTGTTGAAAATATTGAATACTAGTTGCAGGTTGCAGGTTGCAGGTTGCAGGTTGCAGGTTGCAGGTTGCAGGCAAAATTAAAAACTTGACTTGAACAAATTGTTTATGTCAAGTTTTTTTGTGGGAAAATTAAAATTAACTGAGAGTAAATTTATTTTCCACACAGATAAGGGTGGGATTTTAATAGTATGGCGTAATTAATAATATACCCTTGACGGTTAGCTTTGCTAATTTAGTATGTTTTTTAAGCAACTAGTCAGTACAATCGTAATACCTCACACTATTTGAAATGAAATTTAAAGAGAGTTTTTATAAAAATGTGGCATAATTAATTTGTATCGTTTTTATTAGGTAGTCCACTTTTTTCATTTTGATTTAGTTTTATTTATTAAAATGAATATTTTACGGATACCATAACTTGGTTTGGACGTATTATATAATAACTTTCAATCAAAGCATATGAACTTATTGAGTAGTTCTTGAATGTTTTATAATTGAATATATTTATCCATTTTAATTCAAGTTTGAATTCTTTACTGAGTTTATACTTGTATGAAAGATCGAAAAAATAACTTGTATATCCATCTCTAAAATATAAATCGTTCACAAATGTTATACTGTGATTTTTAGAAGGATATATATTTACATTTGAAGTTATACTTTCTTGCGAAAAACTACCTGAGGTGTTACTACTAGTTGTTTTTCCAAACATATAAGTTCCTTCTAAAAACACATCGAAATACTCATTTACTAAGCTAGATGCCTTTAATTTGAATATAGTACTTTGAGAAGTAACATCACTAATAGTATTATTTATATACATTTCATTGTTTGATAAATTGGCTTGAGCATCAAATTTTAAACTTGTATTAATATTGCTAAAGTATTTGTTTACACTGTATGAAATATTGTGATTTATACCTGAATTCTCATTATTAATAGCTCCAATTAATGAATTTCCTGAGTTGTCAATACTTGATGTTTCAATGGTATTTCTCATTATAGCAGAGTAATTATAGTATAAATGACTAAATACGGAATATAAGGGGTTATTATAAATTAAACCCGCACTATAAGTCTTTCTATTTTTAATTGGTATATCGGTAGAATATTTAGCTAAGGTTCTATAATCCTTTAAAATCGGATTGAAAAATAGTTTGTCAATATTACCTATAACATTATTATTTCTATAGCTTAAAGTTGATTTAAGTTTTCCTGTTAGTTGATATTTAAAATATATTCTAGGCTCAAAAAATATTTTACTTAAATTCTTATTTACACTTTCTTTATTTTCCTCAATATTATAATTTCTATAGTTTATTGGAATATTTACTTCTAGTTTAAACCTTCCCTTTTCATATATTACTGATGTCTCTATATAACTATTATAATCAAACCAAGTAATATTATTTTCTATTGGCAATGTAGCATTGGTGAGATTTGAAATCAGATTATTATAAGTAGTTGAGACTCCAATCTCATAAGAGAGTATTAATCTTTTATAACTATTGGTGTAACCAAGCTTAGTCATAGAGTAAAGAGTATTTAAATCTATTAACTGTGAACTATAAAGGTTATTATTTACTTTTGAAACATTTAAAGTTTGAGGTGTTTGAATATAGCTTATAAAAGAATTAAACTTTATAAAGTCATTATTTATTGGTTTTAATATCCTGAGATTATTACTTATAGATAAATGTTTAATATCTACTTTTTGTTTTATTGTATCACCCTCATTTTCAAGCAAACCATTTTTATTTTCTTGTGATACATTAATGTTTAATTTGTTTTTTAAGAAAATATCATCGGTATTCTTTTCTAATACAAATTCTGTTTTCAGGTAGTTAGAATTCACCTTGTTAATGAATATTTCTTCTACATAAATTGTATCATTAGGTGTAAAATAAGAAGTATTCTTTCCTCCTTTATTCTCACTAAAATCATTTAAAAGAGAAGCATTAAATTTAAATTCTACATCATTTCCAAGCTTAGTAATAAAGTTAGTAGATAATATGTTCGAATTATTAAACAAGAAGCGATTAGTGTTGAATTGAGGTAATGAAATATTTTGTAATGATACCCAATCTTTTTTTTCGGTATTGTAATCTAACTTATTAACTAGTTCATCAATAGTTAATACCTCTACCTGTTTTGATATGTCATCTCCGATATTATTACTCATTAACGAAACTAAAAATTGCTTATTCTTAGCAATTATAATTGGAGTAAAATTCATATCATGTATCAATGGACTAACACCTAACCCTAAATTTGCTGTACCAGTAGTTGTAACAGAATTTTTTAACTTAATATTAATTGATGCTTTATCGCTACCATAATTTTTTAATACTTTTAATGGCTGATGATTTTCTAATACTTGCACTGTAGCAACAGAATTTGCAGATAGATTTGCATTCGCCAAATTGTACCTACCTTCAAGCATATCTAACCCCTCGATGTAGTATTTTTCTATGGCTTTACCTTCGTATAGGATTTTACCATTGTTCAGCACTTCTATCCCTGGCATTTTAGAAAGTACATCAATTAATTTTACGTCATTTTTACCTTTAAAAGAAGATACCGAATAATTAAGTGTATCACCTTTTCTAACAATTGGTTTCGCTTTTAATACAACTTCTTTTAATTTATTGATTTTTGGAGTAAGATAGAAATTGTAACTTACTGTAGATAGAGGTAAAACAATTTTCTCTTTCGAATAATTAATACTATAAGCCTGTAGAGTAATAGAATCGGAATCAGATTTTATTGAGATACTATAATCCCCATTTGAATCGCTAATACAATATGCAAGAATATTGTCATTATTTAGGGCAACTATATTTACACCTTCAATATAACTTCCGTTTTCAGTAAACACTCTTCCTGTTATTTTGGTTTGTGAATTTACTAAAAACGGTAAAATAAATAAAACCGTAAAAATTATATTTGACTTTGTCAATGTATTGCTATGGATTATTATTTAAGTTCTATTGGGTTGTTATTCTTTTTCAACTGCTTTTTTACATGTAATTTATCATCAGCAGAATGGGATTGCATAGCATAGTCACTTGCTATTTTTTTCAACGCTATTCTTTGAATTGCACAATAGTTTTCTCTACTTGTATTACTGTAAAATATCTTATTCTCTGGATACAAAATCTCAGTTTCTTTTATTGTTTTTTCAAAGCTATTCAATTCAAAAGTATAATGATTTTTTGTGTCATAAATTTTAATAATTAAACCAGGTAGTCCCGAAAATTTGTAAGGGCCATCTCTAAAAGGTATTTCGGTTGTAAACCAAGCTTCGTATTCTCTACCTCCATAGTTGCATGTAGCTAGTTGACATTTATATCCACTTATTACTTTGTTATCTCTCTTTAAAGTCCAATTAAAATCATTGATTTTTTCATTGATACAAAACTTGCCACCCGAAAAAGTCTTATCATAATAATTTATTTCATTCTTATTATAATCCTTTATTATGTTGTAATTAAATTTTGTTGTGGGCATATCTGATGGTATTACAAGCTTACCTGTTTTCTTGTAACTAGCTATAATTAATTGATCAAGTGAATCCTTAAATGTTGATATTTTACTATAAAAAATAGAATTATCACTACCTATATTAAGTATCATAACTTCAGTATTCATATTATCTATAACTGTAGAATCTCGAGTATATGTAATACTGTACTCTGCCACATACTTTGTTGTATCAATAGTTTGTGCAGAAATATTTATTGCAAAAAATGTAACTAGAATTAATGTGTATTTCATCATTATGTTATATATATTAAAAAATTCAACAAGCATACATTATTATATGCTTGTTGATTACTTAAATTAGTTAGCAAACTGCATCTTGAAATCCTCTGAGATTATCTAGTTGTTCCTGAACAGTATTCCCACATGCATGGTAAGGCACACCGCATTTGGTTGTAGCACTAGCACACCCCCACTTACTTGTTGAAACCGAAGCCTCTACATTATTTGGCATAAAACTAAAAGCACCCAATCCAAGAGCAAATGCTCCAATTAAAAATTTCTTTTTCATTTTAAAAGATTTTTGAATTAATAAAAATAGTTTTAATCTCAATTGAGTGAGTTGCAACTCATTGTTAACAGAGGCTAAACTATATAATTCAAAAACAACTGGGGTTATGATTAACCTCAAAAGAATTACGGTTTTTCATTACTTATAATTGGATTATTTTTCGTAAGGATAATATATATTTATAAAAAACCTCTATTTTTAGCTTCTTCTATTAGTGCAAAATCAGATTCTTTCTCTACTCCAAATAATATTTTAATTCTTCTTTTCCTTTTTTCTATTGTACTTATTGAAAGGTTTACTACATCTTTAAGGTTCTTGGTAGTTTTTCCCTTTGAAATATAATATAATATAGCTTGGTCAGTTTTGTCTATACTAGATTTTAGACTAAAGGTTCTTTTTGTTTTTGATAATATTGAAGAACTATAACATGGAGGAGACGTTACTATTTCGATAAATGACGATATTAATGTATTAGGACTAATATCATTTTTTACAAGTATCCCTTCGGGGTTAATATCATTTATAATATTATCAATCTGAAACTGGTCGTTAATCATTGTCAGAAATACAGTTTTTGGATGCTGTATTTTCTTCTTGACCTCAATTGCCAATTGGATACCATTTTTTATATTGTACTCTACAGATTCAGGCATACTAATATCATAAAAAATTACATCGAATTTATCTGTAGGGTTATCCTCTATAATATAACGATAAGCATCGTCAATACTTGTTTTTATATGTACATTAACTTTGTACTTATCACATCTTTCGAGTGTAGTTTTATATCCTTCCAATATCATTGGATGGTCATCAATAAATAATACTTCAAGTGTTTTCATATTAATTCACGTTTATTGGGATTTTTAAAAATATTTTAGTTCCATTATTTGGCGAGCTGATAATTTCTAATAAAGCATCTATTTCTTTTGCTCTTTCTTTGATGTTTATTAGTCCTATGCCTTTGTTTTTAGAATCAGTTACAAATCCAATACCATCATCTATTATTTCTAAAATAAGATTATTTTCAGATGAATAATACTTAACAACAACGTTACGGGATTTAGCATGTTTAATAATATTCATCAATGACTCCTGAATAATCCTATAAATATTTATCTTGATTTTATCGTTTACTATATTCCAGTATTCAAAATCATCATAATGGTTGGAGTTAATTCTATATGAGGATAGCATTTCATCTAATAAGGTTTTGGTCGCTTTCGATATGTCTGAGTCAATCCTCTTTTTCATTTCGTGAGAAATATCTCTTATTTCTAACTCAATTTCTTTAAGTGTGTTAATATATTTGATACTCTTATCGTTGCTATATAATTCTAAATTATATCTTACACCAAAAATTTTAGATAAAATATTATCATGAAGTTCCTTTGATATATTATCGTTAACAGACTTTCTAGCTTTGTTGATATTAATTTTTTCCTTTGCTAGCAAATTCTGTATTTTTTCATTTAACTCATTCTCTTTTAATATCCTATCAAGTATAATGCGTTGTTTAGAATATAGATATATCGCTCCTATTAAAACAAAAAGAGTAGCCACTGCAAAAATTAACCAATAATTTTTCTTCTCCAATACTTCTGACTTTGAAATATATTGGTCGGTTTCCATTCTAATTCTACCTAACTTATTTCTAACCTTTCTATCGTTTATATCTATTGAATCTTTTAGAGATAAATACATATTAGAATACATCTTTGCATTTAAAGTATCTACATCAATTAATTGTTTCAAGCTCTTTAGCCTTAGAATATTATTATTCGACTTAGTCGATAATAATAGAGCATTTTTTGCTTTATCTGTTGCTTCAGTATGGTTCTTTTTATCTTCAAATATTTCTGATAGATATAGCCTATTTGCTATTACTCCAGCTGTATCATTTATATTTTGCTTAAATAAATAATTCTCTTTTATGTCTTCTATTGAGTTATTTTTAATGTTAGCTTTAAATTTAGCAAAAGCTAAATTGTCTGAAAGTTTAATATATAATTTGGGATTTGAATTTACTAGACCTACATAATTTAGAGCATCTTTAAAATTAATAATTGCTTTTAAGTATTCATTTTTAGATGAATAAACAACTCCAATGTTGTTATTTATCGTAGAGAGATGTAATGAATCTAATTCATTAATATATTCCTTTGACTGATTATAATACTTTATTGCTATGTCATGATTTTTTATATCATGATTGATACTTCCTAATAAAGTATAACAATTAGCTGTTTTTTTCTTTTCATGAAAATCATCGAATATTGTTAAAGCTTCGTAAGAATCATTCTCAGCTTCATTATATTGGTGTAAATCCAACTGTACTAAAGATAACCTATATAATATTTTTGCAGAGTTTAATAAATCATTTTTTTTCTCATATAGTTTATACGACTTACTAAAGTTAATAAAGGATTCAAGTTTTAAACCAACATCATCATACAGGTACCCTTTATATTTATATGCTTTGGCGAGTGTCAAAGTGTCACTTAATCTTATTGAATGTTGTATTGAATTTTCAATAAGATTGTTGAAACTATTAATATCCTTTAGGAGGTATGCAGAATAGGATAACTTTATAATATAAAAACTTCGGATAGAATCGTTCAGCCTTTTATTATCTAAATAATTTATTCCTTGATATAGGGCAAATTGGCGATTTTTATTATCAATTGATGGGTTTCTTGATTGCTTTAGGAAAAATGATAAACTATCTGAATGCTCTAAATCATTTGAATTAATATATCTACTTTCATTAGTACAAGAAATATTCAAAATTTCAAATACTATGAATATTATTGTAATATATAATATTGGAGTTCTTTTCATTTTGTTTGATTTGTGGTTCTAAAAGTAAAAGATAAAAACCACAAATCAAACCTATTTTATTCTTCACTATCTTTTGGATTCTCTTTCATACCATCATCAGCAGTTTGCCTACTTAACATGATTTCTTCTTTATTGGGTAATGTTTTAATATCTTCTTTAGTACATGAAGAAATACTTATTGATAATAGAGTAAGTGCAATAATAATTTTGAATATTTTCATGGTTAAATAATTTGATAATTAATTTGACCAAATCTATATTCTTATTAAGAAACACCTTTACGGTTTAACCTCATAATTATTACGGTTAAACGGAATTTTTTGATAGATATATTTCATATACAAGTCCTTTTATTATAAAAAATACTCTCCACAAACACAACACCTATATTACTGAACTTTCGTTACTAATATTACTTGTACAAATACACATTAAAATAACTCTCAATATATATTTGAATTAAGTGAGAATATCTCAAAAAACTAAACTTTAACTTCTACTCTAAGAATATCTTTTGTAGAACTCGTGACTTTAAACCTTTCGTCTAGCCTCTTCCCTATTATCCAAACTATTTTATTGTCAGAAACTAGCAACCACTGATTATCCTTATCTACAAGTGAATATTTTTCATCTTTAAAATATTTACTCAATTTCTTTTTCCCCTTCATCCCTTGTGGATAAAAAAAATCTCCTTCCTCCCACTTTCGCAATTTTAGAGGAAATTTAAGTTTTAACCTATCTAGTTGTGCTATTGTAGAATTTGTATTCTCTTCAAAATTTTGAGTTTGTTTTAATTGAAGATGAATCGGATAAATTAATTCAACCGTTTTTCCTTTTATGTAAAAAACGTCTTCCTTATGCTCTCTTATTTCTTCCAAAATAAGTTTATTTCTATCTTTCACAATTCTGTGAGTAGCCGAAAAATATTCTTTTCCCGATTCTAAATCAAAACTATTAATTACATCCTCTATATTATTAAAGCCATAGGGTTTTAACTTTTCTCTTAAAACTGTTTCGAAAGCTACAATCTCTTTTAGCTTAAGAATATCAATCTCAACAACCTCTTCTTTCTCTTTCCAGAAATCGTAATTTAAATTTTCTAAATATGCATTTTGAATTAATTCTGTCTGCCTTAAATTTGATATAGTTTTTGTGAACGATTCTAAAAAAGAAGGATTCAATTGTTCGAAAACAGGAACTAATTTATGCCTAATTTTATTTCTCTTATAAACAATATCAGCATTAGATAAATCATCTCTCCAATCTAAACCTACATCTGTTGCAAATTCTTCAATTTCATTTCTAGAAATCTGTAACAATGGTCTAATTATTTTCCCATTAACATCTTCCATCCCCGTTAAACCCGTAATTCCAGTGCCTCTAGAAAGGTTCATCAATACAGTTTCTATATTATCGTTTAGGTGATGGGCAACTGCTATAAAATCAAAATTGTAATCCTCTGTTAATTTATTAAACCAATCGTATCTCAAATCTCTAGCTGCCATTTCTATAGAAATTTTTCTTTCTTTAGCTATAGAATTAGTATCAAAAGAAGTTTTAAAAAGTGGTAGATTATTCTCCTGAGCCCATTGTGTTACAAAACTTTCATCTTCATCGGAATGCTTACCTCTTAGATTAAAATTAACATGGGCAAGGGTAAGGTTGTATCCTAACTCTTTAAGAAGATACCCCAACCCCATACTGTCGAGACCACCGCTTATTCCTAGTAATATTTTCTTTCCTTTAATAAATGGAAATATAGAATCTATATGTTTTTCAAGTTTCTTAATCATGTTTCAATATCTTAAACATAGCATCTGCTTTAAGCATAGTTTCTTCAAATTCTTTTTCAGGATCAGATTTTGAAGTAATTGCACCACCAACGGTAAACGAAAGATAGTGCTTATCTGCGTTATATAAAATTGATCGGATAATTACATTAAAATCAAAATCACCACTAGGAGAAAAATAACCAACAGAGCCCGAATACAGTCCACGTTTGGTACTTTCGTAAGTTTCTATCAACTGCATCGCTCTAATTTTAGGAGCACCCGTCATAGACCCCATAGGAAAAGCACTCCTTATAATTTCTACAGGCGATGTATTTTTATCTACAGTAGAAGTAACAGTGGAAATCATTTGATGTACCTGTTGAAAAGAATAGACTTTACACAATTCTTCCACTTCAACAGAACCTTCTATAGCTGTCTTTGATAAATCGTTTCTTACCAAGTCTACTATCATAACATTCTCTGCTCTCTCCTTAATATCTTTTTCAAGATCCGAAATTATTTTAAAGTCCTCCTCTGAAGTCAACCCCCTTTTAGCTGTTCCTTTTATTGGTTGAGAAATAATTTTAGTCCCTGTTTTTTGTACAAATCTTTCAGGTGAAGCCGATATCAAAAAATGATTGTCTAGTTTATAGAATGAAGCAAAAGGAGGTGTTGATATTTTATTTAGCATAAAATATTTACTCACAGGATCTATAACAGCATTTTCGGAAAAGAACTCTTGACAAAAATTTGCTTCGTATATATCCCCTCTTCTAATGTGTTTTTTCAAGCTATTTACATTTCTGACATAAGTCTCTTTTGGAATCCTATTATGAATACGTAGCCTACTTTCTTCCACCTCTACATCAATTTCAGTATTTAAAACCTCTTCTAGGATTTCATTTATTTTCGACTCATTAGTACTTTCAAGATAAAATACCTCAAGCTTATTCCCATTCAGTAAGAAAACAACCTCAGGTTGAAAAAAATGTAATACAGGGAACTTAATCCCGTCGTAATTTGATGATTTTAATTTTTCAACATCATTTTTAAGGTCATATGTTAGATAACCAAATATCCAATCATTAGCCTTTATCCTAAAATTCTCTAATTCATTAAAAGCCCCCTTCTCGTCATACAATTTAATTTCAGAAACAGGAAGTGTTGCACATACAAAGTCATACTTCGAGTATTTTTCTCTGTAGTTGCTAGAATCCAAAAGAACAAAAGCATCAAATTGTTGCCCCCATCTTAATAATTGCTTCTTAACATGCTGAGCATCCTTCAAACACATCTCTATTTTCTTCCTTTCTGTCATTTCTTTACCAAAATATTTACTGGCAAATCTACAAAAAGAACTTTGCTATTCTTATAAGAATTAATACTACTGTTAGGAGTTGATAAAATTATGTACTAACTTGAAATACAGATACGTGATTTATAATAATTTGAATCTCACTAAATCGTAACAAACCTTAATTCATCTATTACATGTTAGAAAAAGTATACGGAGGAGCAGTTTTTGGAGTTTCATCTACAACAATTACAATTGAAGTTAATGTAGCAAAAGGAGCTGGATATCATTTAGTGGGATTACCAGATTCTGCGATAAAAGAAAGTAGCTATAGAATAAGTGCAGCATTAAAGAATAACTCTTACAAAATGCCTCGCAAAAAAATCACTATCAACATGGCACCTGCCGACATGCGAAAAGAAGGTAGTGCCTACGACTTAGGGATAGCAATTGGCATTTTGGCTGCATCGTCTCAAATTAGTATTTCCAATTTGTCGGAATATATAATTATGGGTGAATTATCGTTGGATGGAAGTTTACAACCAATAAAAGGGAGTTTGCCAATTGCTATAAAAGCTAGAGAAGAGGGTTTTAAAGGTTTGATAGTACCCATACAAAATGTTAAAGAAGCTGGAGTAGTTAATAATTTGAATGTTTACGGAGTAGAAAATATAAAACAAGCAATTGATCACCTCGAAGGCAAAGAGTTAATAAAAGCTGAAGAGATTAACACTAGAGAGTTTTTCTACGATAGCCTTAATAATTTTGACTTTGACTTTGCCGAGGTTAAAGGTCAGGAAAACATAAAACGCTGTTTAGAAATTGCAGCTGCAGGCGGACACAACGTAATTATGGTAGGACCTCCTGGTTCTGGAAAAACAATGCTTGCCAAACGCATCCCTTCTATCCTACCTCCAATGAGTTTGCAAGAGGCGCTAGAAACTACTAAAATACACTCGGTAGCAGGAAAGAACACTCAAAACGGATTAGTAACAACTAGACCATTTCGCTCGCCACACCATACAATTTCAGATGTAGCTTTAGTCGGGGGTGGATCTTATCCACAGCCTGGTGAAATATCACTATCGCACAACGGAGTTTTATTTTTAGATGAATTACCTGAGTTTAAAAAAAATGTGCTCGAAGTAATGCGACAACCTTTGGAAGACAGAGAAGTTACAATCTCTAGAGCTAAATTTACAATTACCTACCCCGCTAGTTTTATGCTTGTTGCATCTATGAATCCATCTCCTAGCGGATATTTTAACGATCCTGACAAAGCTTTAGTTTCTAGCCCTTTCGAAATGCAAAGGTATTTGAGCAAGGTTTCTGGACCATTGCTAGACAGGATTGACATTCATATTGAAGTTACTCCTGTGCCTTTCGAAAAACTTTCGGAGGAACGTAAAGGTGAATCTAGCAAGCTTATTAGAGAAAGAGTAATTAAAGCTAGACAGGTACAAGTAAAACGATTTATAGAAAACGATAACGTTCATTACAATGCTCAAATGGGACCTAAACAAATTTCTGAACATTGTAGTTTATCTGACGAAGGGAAAAGTCTTATTAAAACTGCTATGGACAAACTTGGACTTTCGGCCAGAGCATACGACAGAATACTGAAAGTATCTAAAACTATTTCAGACTTGGAGGGAAAACCAACTATTGAAAATCAACATATTGCTGAGGCTATACAATACAGAAGTCTGGATAGAGAAGGATGGTTGGGGTAGTTTCAGTTATTCTATGAATTAATCATTTAGAAACCTCTGTCTAGTATAAAATTTAGGCATTAAATATGGTATTACACATTCTATAATTAAGATAAATAGAGTAGATTTGCTTTTCGAAAAACGTAATAATTTATGAGTAAGTCAAATCTATATCCCTTAAAATTCCAACCAATTTTGAAAAATAAAATTTGGGGAGGGACTAAACTTAAATCAGTTTTAAATAAAGACTTAAAAGATGACAAAACTGGTGAGTCGTGGGAGATTAGTGGGGTAAAAGGTTACATCTCAGTTATTGCAAACGGATATCTAAAAGGAAAGAACTTACAAGAAATATTATCGGAATACAAAGAAAAACTAGTTGGAAAAAGAGTATTCTCTACTTACAAAGAAGAATTTCCTCTTCTAATAAAATTCATCGATGCTCAGGACGACTTGTCTATTCAAGTTCACCCTGACGATAAGCTTGCTAAAAAGAGACATAACTCTTTCGGCAAATCGGAAATGTGGTATGTAATTGATGCCGATGAAGGAGCTGAACTTATCTCCGGTTTTGACCGAACTATAGATAAAAAAACATATTTATCTAAGTTAAAAAACAAACAAATTACAGAAATTATAAATACTGAAAAAGCTAGATCTGGTGATGTATTCTATATTCCTGAAGGTAGAGTTCACGCAATTAAATCTGGTATTTTGTTAGCTGAAATTCAACAAACATCAGACATAACTTATCGTATTTACGACTGGGATAGAGTTGATGATAATGGAAACGGAAGAGAGCTTCATACAGAATATGCGCTAGATGCATTAGATTTCAAGAAATACGACAACTATAAAACTGACTACACTGTTATAAAAAACGAAAGAGTATTACTTGACAAAAGCCCCTATTTTGAAACTAATCTTTTTGATCTTAACACTAACAAAACTATAACTTACACCTATTTAGATTCTTTTGTTATTTATATGATAATGGAAGGGGAAGTAAACATCAACTTCAACAATTTTTCTATTAATGCTAAGAAAGGAGAAACCGTACTTATTCCAGCTTTAATAACCAAAATTGAATTAAAAATAGTTAAAGAAACTAAGCTTCTTGAAGTTTATATTCCTACTACATAAATTTAGTTTAACATATTAATACTTTGAAGTAATTTGCTTCTTTGATGTTAATCAAATTTCATTATTTTTAAATAAAAATTCTCATGATTGATTTTATTAAAATTAAATGGCTAAAAACTATTTCTGTTAGTCTTATATTTTTCATTTTAACACCTTCTTTAATATTTGCACAAAATGATAGCTTGGCTGTTTTAAATATTTCTGAAATCAATTACAAAATTTCAAAAGCAAAAAGAATCATCTCAAAAATTAATTTTGTTGACAACGACAAAAACGAAATTGCTAGAGTTGATAGCATCTTAGATTATCAAAAAATATTTCTCGAAAAACAAGCCGACGAGTTTTATTCCTTTAAAGCTAGCTCACTATCAAAAGTTTTCCTTGCAAATACATCTAGGATATGGAATGAGTACGGAAATAGTTTAAAAAAATTAAATAAAAACAATACTCATAGATTTGAACAAACAGATGAAGATTCTAGAGTGTTAAGCTCGTTGAGTTCAGAATTTACATCTTTAAAAAAACAGATTGATGGAAAACAAGGCTTCAAAATAATTATTCAACGTGTAGATCAATTACTGGTAGAAATTGAAACAAAAAAAGTAGAACATTACACTTTCCTGAAAAAAACCATTGTTGTTGAAGATAAACTTGATAGTTTAATAAAATATGTAGATCAGACTCTAAACTACACTCAAGATCTTTTAAATCTAAAAAAAATAAACACCTTTAAATTAACCGACCCTTGGATATGGAATACCGAATTTGAAGATGGGAAATATCCAAATTTCTCATCTAGAATATATAAAGCGTGGTACGAAAACCAGAAACTTGTTGTAAACCAAGTAGTTTTAGTAAAGAATCAAATACCTTTATATATTTTTTACTCTCTACTTATTATTGCTTTTGTGTTCTTCAGCAGAAAGACTTATTTAAATATGAATTTTACAGAGGGAAACGACGGATATATTCCTATAAGCAGAATTCTAATTAATAATCATATCCCACTATCAATAGCACTAGTCATTGCTCTATTGTTGGTTATGTTTCCATCTGCCCCCATATTACTTTCAAATTTTTCGGCCTCAATAGTATTAATACTAACTACGTTTATTCTAAGAAATTCTATCTCTAAAAATGATATAACACTGATAGTAAATTACTTTATAATTATTACTATTTACAATCTAGAAATTTTAGCTTGGTATTTTGGAGGTTATTCTCGTCTATATTTTTTAGCCGAAATAGGTACAGCCCTTTTTCTACTGATTAGTTATTATTTTGCTTTCTTAAAAAACACAAGTATCAATTCTGAGTTTACTACTTACTCAAAAAAGTACCTGCCAATAATAATTTATGCATATATAATTTCAGCAATTGCACAAATTGTTGGGTTCCTAAACCTATCTATTTTACTCAACAAAATACTAGCAATTATTCCTATAATTACCATAATAATATTTATGGTATTCAAAGTTCTAAATGTTTTTGCAATGACATTATCCCAGTTATTGTTAGCTAAATTTCCTGTGTTTGGAGAGGTATTTCCTAAACACCTAAAAAGAATGTTTACCATCAATAAAATAGTATTGATAATTGTATGGATAAAACTTATAGCTAATGCTTTTCAGCTTGATAGGACACTTAATCAATTATATCTCGATTTTCTTGATTATACGTTTACCGAAAGTTCGTATAGTATAACAGTTGGAGATATTTTAGCATTTTTTATTATTGTATTTACAACTTATTACCTATCAAGTATTACATCTAAATTACTTAGCAACGAAAAAGTTAAGAGTGGAAGAAAAACTCCTAGAGGATTCTTTTCTGCAACATCACTATCTCTTAGAATGATATTTGTGATTTTTGGTGGATCATTAGCAATGGCAAAAATTGGATTAGACCTTAGTAAATTTACAATTATTGCAGGTGCTTTAGGAGTTGGTATTGGTTTTGGGTTACAAGACTTAGTAAACAATTTTATATCAGGTCTGATCTTAATTTTTGGAAGACCTATACAAACTGGCGATACAGTAGAAGTAGATAATTTGCTAGGAAGAGTTAAAGAAATAGGAATTAGAAGTAGTGTACTTGTTACCTACGATGGAGCTGAAATACTTGTTCCTAATTCTTTATTAATCTCAAACAAACTTACCAATTGGACTTTATCTGACAATCAGAAAAGAGTTGAAATTTTAATTGGAGTTGAATATGGATCTGACCTAGAACAAGTATTAGAAGTATTAGAAACATCGGCAAGTAGAGTTGACTCCATTATGAAGACACCACAACCAAAAGCATTATTCATGGACTTTGGAGATAGCTCACTTAATTTCAGATTGCGTTTCTGGGTTTCTTACGAAGATGGACTAACTTCAAAAAGTGAAGTATCTGTAATTATCTATAAAATGTTGACTGAAAAAGGCATTACAATTCCTTTCCCTCAATTAGATGTACATCACTTTAATACTAATGAAAATAATGAATCTAATAAGTAGGTCTAATTCCTTTTTATAAAACAGAATATTAGTCTAATAATTTTGATAAACTTCCTCTTCTGTTTTCTTTGATTTCCAACAAATCAGTATAGTGATATTTTTATTAATGTTTGATTTTCATATGGAAGTTTCAGTTAAAAACACGTTAATTATTTAATACTTCTTTCTAAAAAAAATATATCATCAATAAGAGTACTTAGTACACTTTATTAATTATTTTTATATCCTGATTTTAAATCAGCGACACACTAAAAATAGTTAAACATGAAAATACCATCTAATCCTAAGAATATCACTATAATTAAAGAAGATGAATGGCTAGAGCCATTTCAGAAAGATATTCTTAACAGAATGCGTTGGGCAAACCAACACATAGATTTCATTAATGATAACTACGGAAGTCTAAAGAAATTTGCTCGTGCTCACGAGTATTACGGTTTCAACTACGACTCAAAGAAAAAAGGTTGGTGGTACAGAGAGTGGGCTCCTAATGCAGACAGACTAAGCCTTGTAGGCGATTTTAACGAATGGAATACCGAAGCCAATATTTTAGAAAGACTAGATTATGGCATCTGGGAAACATTCCTTTCTGATGAACACTACGGCGATAAAATCCAAAATTATTCATTAGTAAAAGTACATATAAAAGCAAATAACGGTGCACACAACCGTATTCCTGTTTACATAAAAAGAGTAGTTCAAGATCCAACAGACCATAGTTTCTGTGGACAAATAATTACTGAATCTGAATTTAACTGGACAGATTCCAAATTCAAAACACCAAGCAAACAATCTCCTTTAATCTACGAATGTCACATTGGTATGGCTACCGAAGAAGGACGAGTTGGTACTTACACCGAATTTAAAGACAATATTCTCCCTCGAATTAAAAAACTTGGATACAACACAATTCAAATGATGGCAATACAAGAGCATCCTTATTACGGATCTTTTGGTTACCATGTTTCTAATTTCTTTGCACCTACTTCTCGTTTTGGTACACCCGATGAATTGAGAGATTTAATTAACGAAGCTCACAACCTCGGACTAACAGTAATTATGGATGTGGTTCACTCCCACTCTGTAAAAAACTTTGCAGAAGGATTACACGAATTCGACGGGACAAAAGATTCTTACTTTATTGAAGGACCAGAAGGATGGCACCCAGATTGGGATTCTCGTTTGTTTAATTACTCAAATGTTGATGTAGAAAGATTTTTGCTTTCAAACCTAACTTATTGGCTAGAGGAATTCCATTTCGATGGATTTCGTTTCGATGGTGTTACATCTATGCTTTATCACCACCACGGAAATACATCTTTCGATGGTTATGGAAAATATTTTGGTGATGACCTAAATAACTCTGCTGTTTTATATTTACAAATGGCGAATAAGCTTATTCACAGTATCAACAAAAATGCTTTGAGTATAGCCGAAGATATGAGTGGAAACCCTGGTGCTTGTCGTAAAATTGAAGATGGCGGTATTGGTTTCGATTACCGATTGGCAATGGGAGTACCAGATTATTGGATAAAACTTCTAAAAGAAAAACAAGACCAAGATTGGAAAGTTGGCGAGATATGGTGGGAAATGACAAATCGTAGAGCTAAAGAAAAAACGATAGCTTATGCCGAGAGTCACGATCAAGCTTTGGTTGGCGATAAAACTCTTGCCTTTCAACTTATGGATAAAGAGATGTACACAGCCATGAGTGTATTTTCTCAAAGTATGGTTGTAGATAGAGGAATTGCTCTACACAAATTAATACGTTTCATAACCATTACTTTAGGTGGCGAAGGTTACCTAAACTTTATGGGTAACGAATTTGGTCATCCAGAGTGGATAGATTTTCCAAGAGAAGGTAACGATTGGAGCTATCAATATGCTAGACGTCAGTGGAGCTTATCGGAAAAAAGCGACTTGAAGTACAAGTACTTAAATGATTTCGACAGAGATATGGTAAGTCTTATTGCTGAAAACAATATCCTTTCAGCCAAAAAAGTAGAGAAACTACACGAAGACGAAGTTAATAACGTTCTAGTTTTCCAAAAGGGAGATTTGGTATTTGTATTCAATTTCCATCCCGAAAACTCTATAGAAGACTATCAATTTTACGTGCCAAAAGCAGGAAAATATCAAGTAACTTTCTCTTCTGATGACGAAGTTTATGGAGGCTTCCAAAGAGTTGACAAACAATATGTTTATAAAACTGAGAAAATTGATGGCGTTAGTAAGTTGAGAGTTTTTATACCTAATAGAACTGCATTTGTGATGAAGAAAGTTAAGTAAAAATCACACCTTCTAAGAAGGTGGCTTTGAAAAGCCCCTAAAAGGGGCGATGCTCAACTAAACGTTTTTACAATGAATAAGAATCAAGAAATAATACCCAATAAATATCAAAACAAAATTCAGGCAAAGCCATCAGAACATGACCACCTGCAAAGCAGGTGGTTTTTTGAGTTGAAATAAATTTCTTCTACAAAAAGTATGGATAATTTAGAACCCTCTATTCTATTTATTGTTATTGGTGTATTTTTACTAGCAATAACGATATATGATATGAAAGATAAAGAATCATATAGATATTCAATCTATACAGCTAATACTCTTGGCAGTTTAGTATTTGGGTCTGTTGGAGTTATATTTGGTATCACTACTGTCCGGTTAAAAAACATAGTAGAGCGAAACATCCAATAAAAACAGAGGGTTACATGTATTCTTAAAGAGAGAGGTTAGTTTAGACATTGTCATTCTAATTTTAATTTCTTCATTTCTTTTCCATTGATGAAAAGAAACGGAAGCAAAGAAAAATCTAGAACTTCCTCAAGGTGATTCGCTAAGGCGACCGTTGTCAGCCTTTGTTCTCCATGCTATGTAACGCAAAAAAGCGTTACGCAATTACGAACAGTCTGCAACTATCACTGTCGGAAGAACAAGAATTTTGGTGACACAAAATCTAATTTGACAGTCTAGAATATCTTGTCTTAGTTTTTATCGGACAACAATGATTTGGTATATATAACATTTTGAAACTTTTGATAAAGTGATAAATACAAATCCTCATGACTACGGAGCTAGGCTTGTAAGAAAAGAATAAATTGATGAACTTAAAACTATAAAACACATATAAACACAGTACTTATTTTAGTACTGAAGTCTTTTTTAACTTTAATAAAGCGATACAAAATACAAGTAATTTCCAATTGTTAAAATAAAACTTCATATATTTGTACCATATTGGTACACTTAAAAAAACAAGTATTATGTTAGTAATAAGCAGTAGAGAATTTAGACAAAATCAAAGAATTTACTTTGAAAAAGCAGACAATGGTGAGCAAATAATTGTACAACGTGGTAAGGATAAATCTTATGCTTTAACTCCTATTAGCGAAGATGATATTTATTTTAATGCTGAAATGGTTGAAAAAATTAAAGAAAGTTTAGATCAGGTAGAGCAAGGAAAAGTAAAAGCTATAACTACAAACGATGAAATTAAGGACTTATTAGGTCTATGAGTTATACCTTAGAATTTACTGAAATTGCTCTAAAAGATATATCCAAACATAAAAAATCGGGAGATAGAGCTGTACTCAAAAAGATAGAAAAACTTTTATTAGAGCTCATGGAGCATCCTACTACCGGAATTGGTCAACCAGAAGCTCTAAAACATAACTTATCAGGCCTTTATTCTCGTAGAATTAATCAAAAACACAGATTAATATACTCCATAAACGAACATATTATTACAGTTCATATTTTAAGCGCATGGTCACATTACGGGGAAAAATAATATTTCAATTTTTATCAAACCCACAATTCAAATAAGCTTACACTAAGAATCAAACAACAATCAATTAAGTAAATCATGACACTAATCATAATTTTACTTACAGATTGTAGATATAACATTTCTAAACTTACTTTTTGATTATTCTTTTTCATATTTTAGCAAAAATAAACGAAGAACATATACAACTATACTAATGGCACAGATAGAATTAATAATGCCAAAAATGGGCGAAAGTGTTGCTGAGGCAACAGTAATAAATTGGCTCAAAGAAATAGGCGAAAAGGTAGAAGCTGACGAGGCAGTAGTAGAAATTGCTACAGATAAAGTCGATTCAGAAATTCCAACGGAGGTTGAAGGAGTTCTAGTTAAAAAGCTTTTTGAAATTGACGAAGTTGTTCAAGTAGGACAAGCTATTGCAATTATTGAAATAGAAGGCGAAGTTGAGAATGACTCCCTATTTATAAATGATAATTTCTCTTCAGAAGCAACCAAAGCTACAGACTCTTTAATCTCAAAAGCTGAAAATGCCATTTCTACTCCAAGTACAACAAATGCTGATAGTGATAAATTCTACTCTCCCCTAGTAAAAAGTATTGCTAAAGAAGAAGGAATATCCACAGCAGAATTAGATGCAATTAATGGAACGGGAAAAGATGGTAGGGTTAGTAAATCGGATATTCTTAGTTATTTAAAAAATAGAAAAAGTTCAGTTACCAAAACTAAATCGGCACCAGTAAAACCAGCACCTGTTAAAGCTCCAAAAAATATTGAAGCCCCTGCTGTAACTTGGTCTGGAGAAGACGAAGTAATTGAGATGGACAGAATGCGTAAGATTATTGCCAATCATATGGTTATGTCTAAGCAAGTATCGCCTCACGTAACTTCTTTTGTAGAAGTAGATGTTACCCGTTTGGTAATTTGGCGAAATAAAGTGAAAAATGCATTCTTAGAAAAAAATGGTGAGAAAATCACCTTCACCCCTATTTTTATTGAAGCTGTTGCAAAAGCGATAAAGGATTTTCCTATGATTAATATTTCTGTTGATGGCGATAAAATTATCAAAAGAGGAAACATAAATATTGGTATGGCTACAGCCTTGCCAAGTGGAAATTTAATTGTTCCGGTTATTAAAAATGCAGATCAGAAAAATCTACTAGGTCTTGTAAAAGATGTAAATGGATTGGCAGCAAAGGCACGTAATAACAAGCTTTCTCCAGATGATATTACTGGCGGAACATACACAATTTCTAATGTTGGTAATTTTGGAAATATAACAGGCACACCAATTATCAACCAACCACAAGTTGCTATTTTAGCCTTTGGTGTAATTAGCAAAGTTCCTGCAGTTGTTGAAACTCCTGAGGGTGATGTTATTGCAATTCGCCAGAAAATGATTTTAGCTCACGCTTACGATCACCGTGTTGTTGATGGTGCTTTAGGTGGAATGTTCGTAAAAAGAGTAGCCGAATATTTGGAGGCTTTCGATATTGAAAGAGAATTTTAAATATTAAACTATATTCTAAAAAAAGAGCTTCAATTGAAGCTCTTTTTTTGATTCTTGTAAAATCCATCA
>JADGDT010000191.1 GCA_016744755.1 Ichthyobacteriaceae bacterium
TAACCATTAATTTTTATTGATTATGTTTATACGAATAGTAAAAATGTCTTTTCACCAAGATAAAGTACAAGAGTTTATAGAAGATTTTAAAAACTCAAGGGATCAAATAATGGATTTCGATGGTTGCGAACTCCTAGATTTACTTGAGGTGAAAGGAAAACCTGGAGTTTACATGACTTACAGTTACTGGAAAGATGAGGAAAGTTTAAACAAATATCGTCACTCCGATTTATTTAAAAGTGTTTGGATTCCTACCAAAGATAAATTCAATGCTAAAGCCGAAGCTTGGACTATGGAAAGAGTTCTGGGAGTACATAAGTAATAATCTGATTGCTAGACACTTGTTTCTGGTTACTCGTTATTTACATATGTAACGTTTATGTTATAAGATTTAGACACTCCTATACCTTTAATGATTCTAGTTTTTTTTAAAAAAACTGGTTCTACTGTTATTTTAATGGTTCTATCCTCATTTGTGTGGATTTTATAATTTAGAATATTCGTCATGTTGAGCGTAATTTCCTTTGTACAACAAAAGGAAATGTAGTCGAAACATCTATTGCAACAGTGATAACATAATGTAAGTTATTTTGGAATAGACCTTTCGACTTCGCTTTGGCTCTAGTTCGGCTACGCTCACCAACCACGCTCAAGGTGACGATCGTTCCACTAAATTAGTGGTAGAACCAAAAAACTATACAACTGTAATTAGTAACTTTTTAACTAGTCAACAATCAATATAAACTAACACTCGTAGGTCTTCGACACTACGAGGTTTCTTGTTTGCTCAAAACCAGTAACCCACAACCAGCAACTAGCAACCAGTAACCCGCAACTAGCAACCAGTAAAGTAATATGTTCGCAATTTATAAAAGAGAATTAATTAATTTTTTTTCATCAGCCATTGGATATTTGGTCCTAGGAATTTTTCTTTTGGGAAACGGTCTTTTTTTATGGGTTTTAGATGGCGATTACAATATTCTAAATAGTGGTTATGCCAGCTTAAGTAGCTTTTTCAACATAACTCCTTGGTTTTTTATTTTTGTGATTCCTGCTTTAACCATGGGAATGATTTCCGAAGAAAAAAGAAATGGCACTCTCGAACTACTTCTAACCCACCCTATTAAAGAAAGCAAAATATTCAATGCTAAATTCTATGCAACTACTACTCTAGTAATACTAGCATTGCTTCCTACAGTATCTTATATTTTTGCATTAAATAAACTCGCCCTACCAATTGGAAACATTGATGTAGTTGCAATTACAGCATCTTACTTTGGCTTAATACTTATTGCGTCTGTATTTTCGACAATTGGAATGTTTAGCTCTACAATTTCAAATAATCAAATTACTAGTTTTATTGTTGGCGTTGTACTCTCGGCTTTCTTTTACTTTGCTTTCGAATTTATTTCTGAATTAGAAATATTTTCATCTATTAATTATGAAATCAAGCAATTAGGCATAATAAAACGTTTTGCAAATATTAGTAAAGGCGTACTCGATTTTAGAGATTTAATCTATCTACTGAGTTTAATTTTTCTGTTCTCTCAGCTTGCAATTTTGAATTTGAAGAGAATAAAAAGCAACAATCAAGAGAAAAAAAATTATATTAAGAACATAACTAAACTTCTTGGAATATTACTTTTTGCAAATATCCTTGCCACTTATTTTACTACACGTATTGACTTTACTTCCGATAAACGCTTCACTCTAAACCCAGAGAGTATTAATATTGTTAAGAACGTAGATTCCAACATAAATATCCAAGTACTTCTTACTGGCGATTTGCCTTCTGGTTTTAAACAACTAGAAGCTGAAGTAAAAAGAACTTTAGAAGATTTCGAGAATTACAACTCAAATATTAGCTTTAATTTCATAGATCCATTTGAAGGACAAAATACAAAACAGCGCAACGAAACTATACAACAATTAAACTCTAGTGGATTACTTCCAATAAATTTAGAGGTAAATAAAAATGGAGAAAGAAGTTCTAAATATATTTTTCCCTGGGCAGTTGTTAAGCAAGGCGATAAAGCAGTAAAAGTAAATTTACTAAAGAACAAAATTGGAATATCAGCAGAGCGACAACTCAATAATTCTATCGAAAATATTGAATTTGCTTTTATAGATGCCATCAACAAAATTCAGCAAACAACAAAACCTAAAGTTGCAATACTTAAAGGACATGGCGAATTGGATGATGCCTACTTACAAGACTTCTTGAATACAGAAAAAGAGTTTTACCAGTTTGAAAGATTAAAATTAAACGGTCAAGCTTCTGCATTCGAACTAGAGAAAAAAGTTAGCGAACTAGATGCTATAATTATTATAAAACCAAGCAATAAATTCGCAGAAAAAGAAAAACTTCTACTCGACCAATTTATAATGAATGGTGGAAAAACAATGTGGTTGCTAGATGGTGTTTATGCCGATATGGATTCCCTAATGAGAGATGGAAAAATGCTAGGTTTCCCACGAGATATAGGCTTGACAAATATGCTATTCAAATATGGATTTAGAGTGAATGGCAATATTGTGAAAGATTTACAATTTTCTCCCATAAAACTCGCTAGCGGAAATATTGGCAACAATGTACAATATCACACCCTGCCTTGGCCTTACTTCCCTCTTGCAATCCCTAAATCCAAACACCCTATCGTCAAAAACATTGAAGCCGTTAAATTTCAGTTTGCATCTAGTATAGATACTATTTGGAGTCCAAAGGTGAAGAAACACATACTACTTCAGTCTTCGAAATTATCGAAAGTTTTTGGAGTTCCTAATTTTATTGAATTATCGGAGGTTTCAAAACCTTTAGATGAAAGAAAATACAAATCAGGAAAACAGATTTTGGGATTGTTATTAGAAGGCGAATTTACATCAGCCTACGAAAACGATATTCTACCCTACACCCCTCAAGATTTCAGAAAATCTAATCCAAATAACAAGATCATTGTTTACTCCGATGGAGATTTAATAGCTAATCAATTTCAGGATGGAGAAGCATTGCCTTTGGGGTACGATAAATGGCTAAATAAACAATACGGGAACAAGGAATTATTAGAAAATTCTTTGAGTTATTTACTAGATGATAATGGCATATTAAATATCAAAAAGAAAGAAGTTACACTACGTTTGCTAGACAAAAAACTAGTCAAACAAGAAAGAATATTTTGGCAATTAATTAATGTAATTTTACCTTTAATAATCCTTAGCCTTTTTGGTGTAGTTTTCATTTCTTACAGACGAAAGAAGTATGTTAATTAATTTATTATAATTCAAGATTTTTGCTTGAAGATTTTAACTATCTTGAGCGACTATTACATTAGACAAAAAAAGATAATATTCAGATAAATAGAATAAACATGAAGTTTTTAGTTTCCAGTTCATTACTACTAAAAAACCTCCAAGTTTTAGGAGGTGTTATTAGCAACAACAATACATTACCTATACTCGATAATTTTCTTTTCGAGATTAAAGGCTCGTCTCTTACCATAACAGCTTCTGACCTTGAAACTACAATGTCGGCAAATATTGACGTAGAATCTGAAACAGATAGTGTTTTAGCTATACCTGCTAAATTGCTTTTAGACACGCTTAAAACTTTCCCTGAGCAACCTCTTACTTTCAAACAAAATATCGAGAAACAAGTTATCGAAATTTCTTCCGATTCAGGAAACTATGCTTTGGCATATGTCGAAGGTGATGAATTTCCTAATTCTATTGCTCTAGATTCTCCATCAAAAGTTGACTTGTCTTCAAACATTTTGAACACAGCAATTTCTAAAACAATTTTCGCTACTGGTAACGACGATTTACGTCCGGTAATGTCAGGTGTGTATTTTTCTTTCTCACCAGAAGGAATGATATTTGTTGCTACCGATGCTCATAAACTTGTAAAATACGAACGTACAGATACTACTGCCGATGAAAAGGCTGATTTCATTATGCCTAAGAAACCTTTAACTCTTCTTAGAAGTATTTTAGGAAATAGTAATTCGGAAGT
>JADGDT010000192.1 GCA_016744755.1 Ichthyobacteriaceae bacterium
TTACTAAATATATAGTGTTTAAAGATGAGATTAATACTGCGATAGTTCAATAATTAATAAGTGATTTAATTTGTACATATAAATGACATTAAATTAATAAATATGATTAAAAAATACTTTAAAGTCTCAATGCTAGCATTTTCGTTAATGTTAAGTAGCTGTTACGACAAAAACGCATTTTCTCCTACTGGGTACGAGGGAATGTCGCCCGAAGAGGTAGCAAAAGAAATCCCAGTTTCAGAACTTACAACCGACCAATTAATGGTTCAGGCTTATGTAAAGCAAGTTCCTATAATTGCTCATAGAGGTACTCGCGATTATGCCCCTCAAGAAACTGAGGCAGCATACAGGTACGCTCGTTATGTGGGGGCAGACTATCTACAAGTAGATCTCCAAATTTCTAAAGATGGACATTTGGTTGTTTTTAAAGATGATTTATCTACAAGCAACTCCAATGTAAATGAGGTATTCCCCGAATTAGATAGGTATTTTCCAGGTTTTAAAGATATTCCTTTAAACTATTTAACTCTAGAAGAGTTGAAAATGTTAGACGTAGGAACTGCATTGAGTTCAGGGTTGAGTTCAACATACAAACGAGAAGGGTTTGAAGGTTTACAGATTCTTTCTTTCGAAGAAGTAATAAATATTAGTGAAGGAAAAATGCCAAATGGCGACCCCGATTTAGCAGATCTTGGAAATAGGCCAGGTGTTTATGTAAGGGTTTACGATCCAAGTTCAAACACAGGTTCTATAAGTAAGTTGAAAGAAGAACTCACTACTTATGGTTGGTATAATGATAATATGGATAACCTTAAAGATATTCCTACAGTTACCGATAAAGTAGATGTTGCCAATACCAAGGGTAGAGTAATTATTGCTACACAAGAGAGAAATAGTTTGGCAATGCTTAAAACAGAATTTAATGGAAAAGTGCCAACAGCATTTTGGTTGTACTACACAAGAGTTGATAATACCAGTGCTGTGGAATATGCCGAATATATTAGCTATGGAATAGATAATGGAGCACACTTCATTTGCCCTAGTACTTCAGATACAGAATCTCACGATCTACTTCAAGTTTGGCATAGTAATTTAATTAGACGTACACATGCTCGTATTCAGGGATATGTTATAGATACTAAGGCTAATATGGCAAAGTATACTCATAATGACTTAACTGAAAGTGATGGTAATGATTATCAACTTGATTATGACCTTACAGATGGTTTTATTTCTGATAGACCGGATTACGCTTTATACTTTTATGGTGAATATTATTTAGGAGAGAAAAGGACTCCGAAGCCACCATCGGCAAGTTCATCAACAAGAGATGTGGTATTTACAAACCTAGGTTACGAAAAATAATATACTGATATGAAAAACAATTACAGATATATAATAATCATTCTGATTTCATTCTTCGCAACTACAACTTTTGCTCAAGATGATGAATGGTTTGTAGGAGATCAAAAGGTTTCAGATGCAGGAAGTCTTGAGGGATGGAATTTCTCGAGAGCATCTAGTGGTAGATTTTCAATGAAATCTAACGATGGTAAATACAGAGTTTCTACAGGAGGTAGATTTACTTTGGATGGTGGTTATCTTCAAAAAGATATTACTCCTTTAAGTTCGGGTACAAGAATTAAAGAGGCAAGGTTGAATACATCTTTAAAAATGGATAAAGTTAGTTTGTTTTTTGAAGTTGATTTTGCAGGAAGCAAAGTTACTTATAAAGACATAACTGCACGTTACAACTTTTCCGATCACAACTTTGTTAAGATAGGTTATTTTACAGAACCATTTTCGCCAAACTATTTAACTACAACAGAGAAAGTTTCTTTTATTGGTCGTCCTTCTACTGTATCAGCATTTGCACCGCCTAGGAGTTTAGGCATATCTTACAGACATTACAATAAATATTGGTGGTTTGAAACAGGTGTTTTTGGTGATGATATTAATCAAACTTATCAAGGAGAAGATGGCTACGGAGTATCAGGTAGATTTGTAGGTATACCTATTGAAGAAGAAAAATCACATTTACATTTTGGAGCTTCTGTCGCATACAGAGTAGCTGATAGTAGAGGTTTTGATGAAGATGGATCTACTTACTACAACAGGAAATTAAATTACACAGTGGGTTTACAAACTTCAATTCATACTCAGAAATTTTTAACGGCATATATTGGACCATCAGGATCTAATAATTACGATCAGGAAACATTAGCTTCGTTAAGAAATGGTGGTGCAAAAGATCAGTTTCAATTAGATTTTGAAGTAATGGATATTTATAAAAACTTCCGTTGGCAAGCAGAATATATTTATACTAAAGTTAATCGAGTTATGAATCAGGATAAAATACTAACTCTAGAGCGTGAAGCAAATGGGGGAGGTTTATATCCAGAGAAATGGGAAGATATTAGTTCAAAATATGTTGATCCTAGACCTCTAACTTTTCATGGTTATCTTATTCAAGCACATTATTTAATTTTTGGAGGCGATTATAAATATCAAAGAAATACTGCAACAGTAAGACGTGTTACAAAAAGAGCTTTAGAGTTATCAGCAAGATATAACTATACATCTCTTAACGATATTGATTCAAATGCAACATATTATGATGGAAAGTTCTATGACAAAAATGGAGTCAATGGTAGTCATGCTGGCGGTACAACTTCAGCAATATCGGTTTCGTTAAATTATATTTTCAATGCAAATTTTAGATTTATTGTTGAGTACACAAATCAGAAATTTGATAATTACCAAGCAGACGATGAAAATATAAATATGTTCCAAGGACGTTTTCAAATATTCTTTTAAAAATATAAGACATGTATAAAAAATACTTAAAAATATATTTAGTAGTTGTAGGAGCAGTTCTGATGCAATCCTGTTCAGTATTAGGGTATTTTCAGGCTAATAAAAAAGTAAGTGGGGACTATGTACTAGAACTAAAACCTAAGGATTCACATCCTGTTCACGATAGATCTGTAAATGTAATTCAGGGAATTGCATCTTTCGAAGATGGTTACTTCACAACTCAAACAACAGCTAGCACTTATTTAATATTTAACTACTTGGGAGCAGATGGCAAAAGTCAGTTTGCAGCTAGATTAACTGTCGGTTCTCACGCTCAAGATATGAGTTATGAACAAATTTCTGAAGACTCTTTAGTTTTTTACACTTCAGTAGGAGAATTCGATGTAGATGATGCATCTGGAATTATGACTTTCGGAGTAAAACTTGCACCAAAAGTTAATGGAGTTAGAGACATGTCTAAAACCATAGTTGGAAAACATACAATTCATCACATTGGTTTCAGAAATTGTACACCAACACTTAGTGAAGATAAAAAAAGTATAGCCCTACGTTCTGGTGATTCAATAATATTTGGTGATAAAAAAGATATTCTTGATGGTGACATTGAAAGGTTTTCTAGTTTCGAATTAAGTATCGATCAGTTAAAAGGAGCCCAAGGAGAAATATTGTGGTTTCAGGGTATAACAATGAAAGACAATAAAATTTATTGCTTAACAGGTAATAATAGTGTTGGTTCTCAAAAGAAAATATTTGTTTACAACTTAAATGGTGAAGTTCTTAAAAAAATGGAGATTAAGGAAGATGACCTAGGTAAGCAAGTTGGAACAAAATTAGAACCTGAAGGAATGACAATGATAGGTGATGATCTTTACTACACTATGATGATAAAAGGTAAAGTTGGAGGAAATAGAAAATTTCTTTTTAAAGCTAATATTTAGAGACATTGACTATGAAAAAAATAATTTATTTATTATTAGTTTCAACTTTAGTTTTTTCTTGTAAAAAGGATGAAGATAAGTTAGAATCAAAATCAGAAGAATTTTTCACCCCTGAATTAGTTGTAGAATTAGTACCCGAAGATAAGGGCTCTGATGATGACCCTTCAGATAGGGCCATTAACGTAATTCAAGGAATAGCTTCTTTCGAAGGAGGATGGTTTACTTCACAAACATC